>CAZWNM010000054.1:0-4269 GCA_964635765.1 uncultured Planctomycetaceae bacterium
TGCCGCCGGCCCGGCCACGAACGGCATGCCGAAAACCGAGGCCGATCGGCCAATACCCGTTTCGCATTACGGCCACAGCAAGCGGGCGGGCGAACGCGCGGCCGAGGCGTTCGCCGATCGCGTGCCTATCACCATCGTCCGTCCCCCGATCGTTTTGGGCGAAGGCGATCGCATGGGCTTGCCGCTGTTCCGCTCCATCGCTCGCTACGGCGTCCACATGGTGCCTGGCTTGGATCATCGCCGGTTTTCCTTGATTCACGCCGACGATCTGGTTCGTCTCATTATTCTTGCCGCCCAACGCGGAAAACGCTTGCCGCCGCCTGACCGGCCGGAATCGCACGGACCGCAGGGCTACTATTTCGCCGCCTGCGAAGAAGACCCGGTCTACGCCGATCTCGGCCACATGGTGGCCGACGCCCTGAATCAGCACGTCGTCGTGATTATTCCGACGGCCGCGCCGTTGGTGTGGATGGTGGCGGCCGCGGGCGAGGCGATTTCGCGCATCCGGCACGATCCGCTTTTCATGAATCTCGACAAAGCCCGCGAAATCACCGCCGGCAGTTGGGTTTGTTCCGCACAGGCCGCTGCCGACGACTTGGGCTACGCGCCCGGCGCGCCGCTGGCCGACCGTTTGCGAAAAACCGCGCAATGGTATCGTGAAAAGAAGTGGCTGTAGCCGTCTGTCCGGCTTGCCTTGCACTTCCGCCGCGTTGCCATTAGACTTTCGCCATGACCGCAACGCGCCGCATGACGATCCTGACCGACGGACGCAACGATCCGAACACCGCAAAAACAGCCATTTGCCTGCTGCGATATCGGCCGGAAGAAGTCGTCGCCGTGCTCGATCGCTCCTCGGCCGGCAAAACGTGCCAAGAGGTTTTTGGCTTGGGCGGCCGCATTCCATGCGTCGGTTCGCTGGCCGACGCTGCCGAGTCGAACACGCTGCTGATCGGCATCGCGCCGCCTGGCGGAAAAATTCCGCCGGCTTGGCGGCCTGTCATTTTAGATGCCATCGCGCGCGGCCTAAAAGTCGTTTCCGGCCTGCATGACTTTTTATGCGACGATGCCGAATTGCGCGAGGCGGCTCACAAATATGGCGTCGCCCTGATCGACATTCGCCGAAACGACGAACACGACGTGGCTGCCCGCGTCGGCATCCGCGAAGGCTGCTTCCGAATCCACACGATCGGCAACGATTGCTGCGTCGGCAAGATGGTGACGAGCGTCGAACTGGCGGCCGGATTGAGTCGGGCCGGTGTCGATGCGGCGTTCGTCGCCACCGGACAGACCGGTATTCTCGTGGCCGGCGGCGGATGTCCAATCGACCGCGTCGCCGCCGATTTCGTCAGCGGCGCGGCCGAAAAACTCGTGCTGGCCAACCAACATCACGACGCGATCGTGGTCGAGGGCCAAGGCAGCCTGTTTCATCCGCGCTATTCGTGCGTCGCGCTCGGGCTGCTTCACGGCCTGATGCCCGACGCCCTGATTCTTTGCTACGCGATGGGCCGCCGAACTTTTTTCGGCATGGAAGACGTGCCGCTGCCCACGCTCGAAAAAACGGTGGAATACTACGAGGCGTCGGCGAACATCATGCACCCCTGCCGCGTCATCGGCGTGGCAGTCAACGGCCTCGGCTTTTCCGACGATGCCGTAGCCGCCGAATGCGAGCGCGTCGCCCATCGCCTGAACCTGCCCGCCTGCGACGTTCTTCGCCACGGCCCCGATCGATTGGTCGAAGCGGCGATGGAGTGGCGGGGGAAGAAAGCGAATTGAACCGCAAACAAAAACAGTTTTAACCACGACGAATTAGTTGTCGTGTTCCCAGCCCCCCGGAACTCGCAGTCCCTCTGTATGGAAGACTGCCCTTACTACATGGAACGAATGGAAGCCCTAACAACCAGGAGGTGGCTCGTGCAGTTGCAGCGATTTCGGCATCTCGCGGCTCGTGCTTCGCGAATCCTTATTCTCATGTTTTTCTGGTACGTGTCGTGTTATTTTCTTATGATGGATTGGCGAGTGTTGCCATACGATCCCATTCGGCACGAATATACAGGCGAATCCTGCTATTATCTGGCACCTATGGTGCGTGCTAGTAGCCAATTCACCATCATCACCGGGAGCGCATGCTGGGCGAATTCGTTTTTTCGACCTCTTGATTTGTCGCTCTACCGCGCGAAGGCCGCTATGGGCTTCCGAGTCTTCTCACAAAGTTTGTGGCCAGTCCTGCTGCTCGCGCTCGGGTTGAACCTCTTGTTGCCGTTTTTCTCTGCCATCCTGCGCAGTGCCCAATCCCTCAGGAATCGTGGCGTGCAAGTCTTCCTATCGCTTGTTGTGGTGGGGTGGTATTGCGGTCTGATCGTTCTGTATCATCTTATTCGCAACGGAATCGTAAATATTTTTTTGGGAAAGTCCTTGGCTTTGACAGGGACAGTTGTCGCCCTCGCCGCGATATACTGGATAGCCCGTGCTAGAAGTTATAAACTTGTGGTTCCGTTGGCGATTGCAACAGTGCTCGGGACGATTTGGCTCATTGTGTCATTGCCCTGTGCATGGCCGTATATGTGAGCACGCAATTCCGGGGGCGGAGTTCCAGGGACACAGCACCGAATTATCGCCCTTGGGCACGTTTGCCCAAAATGTTCGATTGAAACCGGCGCGGCAATATGCTAAAAAATCGGCAGAGACTATTCGGCCGTCGAACAAGCTGTAAAACGAGGGGAATCTTATAATGCCGGAGAGGGAATTATTCAACATGCCACCCAAAGGAGCATGGCGAGTTGCGAAAAACCGCGTCGCCGAAACTCATTGAGCCACAGGCGGTTGCGATTGTTCAACACGCCGTAACTTTTTCACCGGGGTATTCAAGCGGTGAACAATGAAAAACTCGTTTTTGGTGAAAAACTCCTCGTTGAAAAACACTTTCAATAATTCTCCAACTTTTCGCGTCTTTCGCGTCTTTCGTGGTTCCAAAAAAACCGTTACTGAATGTCGTTTTGCCACGGGGCGGGCTTTGGGCGAATAATGCACCCGAGGAAACAGAGCGAAAGCAGGCCCAGGCCGAGGTAGGAAGCGAACCGGCCGGGTTGCAAAGTTTCGGGCTGATAACGGAGCGCGACCTTGTGTTTTCCCGGCATCACGGTGCAGCCCATCGCGTCGCCGTTGACGCGAAAAATCTCGCGCGGATGGCCGTCGACCGTCGCGCGCCAACCGGCGCGATACGGTTCGTTCAAGACCAACAATTGCGGCTCGGAGCCGTTGAGATCGACTTCCCAATCGTTGGGCCGGCGCTTCGTCACCGCCGCGGTGCCCTGCTTCGAGGCCGGCGCTTGGAACGGCGTTTCGGCCAGCAGCACGGCGTCGGGGTCATCCGTGTAGCTGTAGCAGAACCCGCTGACCTTGGAAAAGATGGGCGAACTCATGCCGTACCAGCCGAGATCGACGGCAGCCAGGAGGATCAAGCCGACAAGCGCGGCGGCATGGCCTCGCGCGGCGGCAATCAACAACAACGCGGCCGCCACGAACAACAGCGGGCCGGTCACAATGGCGGGAATCGGCGCGATGTGGGGTTCGAGATGAAGGCCGAGACCCAGAAGCGAAATGACGATGGAAAGACCGACCACGCACCATAGCGGCTCGAAATCGCGCCACAACGACGACCAGTCGCGAACGCTCAGGTGCGGCGAACGGATGCGGAGTTGCCTGACACGGTTGTATTCCCGCGTCAGCAGCACAAAACCGATTGCCGCCAACACGGCCGCGGCCAGTTGGAACAACACGATGGCACGGCTCGGCCAAAGGAAGTTTCGCAAGATGGGCACCAGCGACACGATCCATTGCAAGCCGCCGTAAACGCCGAACGCAAGCAGCAACGACCCGATGGCAAAGGCGAAACTCGCCAAGGCCAGCGGCCCGAGCGATCCGAGATCGTAGCGGCGACCCACGACCCAAACGGCCAACACCAGCGGCACGGCGCCGATATACAAGCCGAACTCGTGGGCGTTGTCGCCGATGACGCGGCCCAAGAATAAATAGGGCGCAATCAACTGCAAAAGGTTCAACGGATGCAACGCTCCCCAGGTGGCGAACGCCGCCTCGGAGGTCGCCGGCGAATTGCGGAGCCAAGCGTCGAGGGCCGGAAACACTTGGATCCCGCCCATTAAGAGGCCGATTTCCTTGGCGATCACGATGCGGGGCCAGGTTTGCGTCGTGCAGCCGATGCAGTCGTCGCAAGTGGCGTGGAACTTGCAGCCCGTCCGCGGCGCATAGCGG
>CAZWNM010000054.1:4279-8567 GCA_964635765.1 uncultured Planctomycetaceae bacterium
AGCGGCGAGTGTACAGCAAAAAAACCGTATAACAAAACTCGGCCAGCAAGGAGAGCCAAATGAATTGCGGCGAGCCGAGCAGCAATTGCGAGCCGGTCAACAACGCGAGGGCCGCCGAAGCGAGCGTGACCGACAGGCGGCGTGAATCGACCATCACCATATCGATGGCCCAAAGGAGCCAGGGAATGTGCGCGACGACGGCCACGGCGTTGGGGTGCGTGAAGTGCAGCAGATTGAAGCTGGAGAACGCAAACAGCATCGCGCCGAGCATGGCGGCATCGTTGCGATTCAGCAACCGACGGAGCCACAGCCACGCGCCAAGCATCATCAGCGGATACGCGCACAAACGTTCCAACGCCAACGCGGCATGGAGCGGAAGGCAGCCGTGCAAGAGCCGGAGCAGCGGGTGATAAATGCCGGCCTGCCCTTCACTGGTCAAATAAATGCCGGAACGAGCGCCGGGCTGCCAATCGGCGGCATTATTGCCGACGAAGTCTTCGGCGTGAAACACGCGGATCGGGGCGGCCGCATTGCCGATCTCAAAAACGCCCCCCGCGAAGAACGAGCCGGCCAAAACAAGAAGCAGCAATAACCCAGCCAAAATAGACCACACGGCAAGCCGCCGATCCAGGGGATCGACGTGGTGTTCCGTGGCGGCGACGAAGCGGTGAAACATCCGAGAACCCATGCTGATGCTCAAAAAGGGTGAAAATCCTTCTTCGCAAACATAGGTTATGTCTTATCATTGGCTGATGACTTGGAGATTTCCCATCAAAAACACGAGAACGCCGAGTATCCAAACCGGCATTTTCTTTTCAATGGGTTGAAACAAGCTGTGGCAAGTCGGGCAGAAATTGGGGCCGTCTCTATTTCTGGCCTGAAAAACCATGGCTTGACACACCGTGCATTGCATCGCCATATCCCACTCCTGTTTCCCCTTGCCCCAAACGCCAAGTTGTTGCGCCAACGCGAAACAGCATTCCGACAAATTAAGTATATGTCATACTATGCGGTCGGCCGTTATAATCCGTTCCATTTTGCAAAAGGACGTGGAAAAACACGGAAAAACAATAAAGTTTTGTATGGCTCGCCAATTTGACAATTGAAAAATCCGACCTAAGTTTTAAGTGAGAGGTGCGGTGCGAAAGCGCCGACCTATGCGGGATGGCCCGAAAGGGTGCATCCAGCGTGGCGGCTTCTCCGCCGGCATCGCGTTTCGACGCGTTTGTCCGACCGGCGGAGCTGCCCACGCGACGTAGGCCTGCAGCCTCTTGATCCTCGATAAAGGCAAACCGGTCGCAAGGCCGGGACGCAAAGCCGTGGGCCGGCGGATCGTATCCGTCGGAAGCCTGGCTGCCGAAAGGGTGATACGCCTTGCATGGCGGGCGAGGAGCCGCTTTTCTTCGGAAGGGCGGACAACTTTTCTCGCCGTGCGAGGCAACGAAACATCGCTCAAGTAAGGTTTACTCGAGGTAGAGGTTCAGTTTTTACTAAACGGGGTCTCAAGGACAAAACCGCAGGCCGGCGTCGGATTCCTCAAGATTCGGCGTATTGCCCGCGAGACTCCACTTTTGGTCTGTAATTCCGGTCGGTCCCCATCGTGGGAACCCAAGGAATGGAGGAATACTGATGAAGTCGCTTGCTAAGAAGATGCAACGTTTCCTCGTCTCCGAAGATGGCCCAACCGCGGTCGAGTACGCCGTGATGCTGGCGCTGATCATCATCGTCTGCTTGACGGCGATCAGCTCGATCGGCACGAAAGCCTGCACAACGTTCACCCACATTGCCAGCAACCTTGGCTCCTAGTTTCGGCTAGGTGGTGAACGAGCCGGCCTGGGTTATCGGGCTGGAGAGAAAAATCCGCTAAAACCGGAAAAACCCCTCGGCGTCAAGGAACGGACGCCGAGGGGCATTTTTTTGGAAAAATCCGGCCGCCGCGCAACATTTTTTTGACGTAGGATTGCTGGGGTAAACGGAAGTTGGGCAGGTTGCCGGTTCGCGTGCGGCGAGTAGAATAGGAGAATAACAGTGAAGATTTGGTCGCTTGCCCGGAAAGTGCGTCGTTTTCTTGTGTCCGACGATGGCCCGACCGCCGTGGAATACGCGGTAATGTTGGCGTTGATCGTCATTGTGTGCCTCACGGCCATCACTTCCATCGGGACGAAAAGTTGTACCACCTTTACGAAAGTGGCCAGCAAACTCGGTTAGCCGCAAGGTGTTGAAGATGCAGTTGGTTGCCCGAAAAGTGCGTCGTTTTCTTGTTTCCAACGATGGCCCGACCGCCGTGGAATACGCGGTAATGCTCGCCTTGGTCGTCCTAGCGTGTTTCGCCTCGATCAGCTTGGTCGGCTCGAAAACAAGCACGATGTTCACCAGTGAGTCCAGCAAACTCAACCTTAACTAGATTTTTGATTGGTTTTTTACGGAGAATGCAATAATGTCAGGTTTGTCGCACGCAGTCGTCCAACATTGGGATATCTGGCTGCTAAGCGCGATTTTGATCGTCGCCGCAGTCATCGACGGTTGGAAACTTCGCGTTCCAAACTGGATCACCTTCCCGTTGATCACAAGCGGCTGGATTTATAGCCTCGCGTACTTCGGCTGGGCCGGACTCGGTTGGAGCCTGCTTGGCACCGCGGTCGGCTTGGCGTTGCTGTTGCCCGCCTACGCCATCGGCGGCATGGGCGCCGGCGACGTGAAACTGCTGGCCGGCATCGGCGCTTGGGTCTGGACGCTTACGACGCTCTATGCGTTTTGCGTCTCCGCCTTGATCGGCGGCGCCATTGCCATCGGCATGGTCCTCTGGCACCGCGATTGGCGGCACCACTTCTATCAGTTCTTCGACATTGCGACCGAGATCGTGGAAGTGCGCGATCCGAATACGCTTTCGGCAATTGCCGCCAAGCGGAAGAGTTCCATGCTCTTACTACCCTACGGTATTCCGATCGCCCTGGGAACAATTTCCTATTTCGTCTATGTTGGGATGTTTATGTAAATTGCCAATATTGCCAACTGCTGGCTTTGGTAGTGCTTTGGCAGCCGGAAAAACCGTGCGAATCGCCAAAACTTACGCAATCTGAAGGTTAAGCTAGAGAAGGCTTGCCGGTTGTGCCGAAAGAATCGACAAGGCGCGGCTGCCGTCACATTTGCCGTTGTTGCGCCCCTGACTTTAATTCGATGGCGAAAATGACCTAAAATATGGTAATGCGTCGGGAAACGGTGTCACAACCTTTTTTTAGTCGAGCCACACAAAACCCATGCGACCCAAATCGTTTGCCATTTTGTTGCTGGCCCTAGGCTTCGGTCTAGTGGCGTCGCTCGGCATCATGCAGATGCGCAAAAGCTCCACGCCGGACGCGGCCAACGGCGGCGGTGTTTTCGTGGCCGCCTCCGACATCGGCATGGGCGAATCATTGTCGGCGCAAGTGCTGCGGCTGGAGGCATGGCCGACGGGCAAGATTCCGGCCGGCGCCATTTCGCGGATCGAAGACGTGGATGGACGCCGAACCCGGTCCAGGCTGTATCCCGGCGAGCCGATCTTGGAGGACAAACTCTTTGCCAAAGGCATGAATTCGCAGGGCGCTGCCGCCATGATTTCCAAGGGCTTCCGCGTCATGCCCGTCAAGGTCGATCTCGTCAGCGGCGGCAGCAGTTTGATTCTGCCTGGCGACACGGTGGACGTGATGATCCACTTGGTCCGCGACCCCAACCGAGATATTCCGGAGACCGTCACGCGAACTATTTTGCAAAATATCAAAGTCTTCGCCGTCAACGACGTGTTGAACACCGAACGGGACAAGGACGGCGGCAAATCGATCGCCGCGAAAACGATTTCGCTGTTAGTCACGCCGGATCAAGCCGCGAAAGTTTGGCTTGCCACTCAGTTGGGCGTCATCAATCTGGTGATGCGCGGTCCCGAGGACGACAAAACGAACAGCATCGCGCAGGCGAGACCGAGCGATTTGTACGGTCTCGCGGCGAAGAACACGCGGGCGGAAGACAGTCCGGGCGAAATTGCCCCGAGCGTCAAACCCGCGCCGGTGCAGGCGGAGAAACCGTTGCCGGCGATCGTCGCCAAGCCGCGCGAGACATGGACGATGCACACTCTCAAGCCCGGCATGGTTGAAGAGGTTATTTTCGAGGCGCAGGAAGGGAAATCCGCTTCGGCGGCCGACCGATCCTGGAAAGTCGTGAGCGGCGGCGCCGGCGAGACGGCGGCGAAGGAAGAAGCGAAGTCGTCCGAGTCGTCGGCGAAGAGTCCGTCGACGCCATCCGGCGAAGGGACGCC
>CAZWNM010000055.1:0-8509 GCA_964635765.1 uncultured Planctomycetaceae bacterium
CAATCGACGGTTCGCGTCTTGGCCCGGCTTCGCAACGGCGCGCCGCTTGTACTCGAACGCAGTTTCGGCAAGGGGCGGGTCGTGGCGTTTTTGACCACGCCGTCGCCGACGTGGAACAATTGGGCGAAAAATCCGAGTTTCGTCGTGGCCATGCAAGACCTCGAAGCGTATCTGTCGCATCGGCCCGCGACGGCGGAATCGCGGCTGGTCGGTTCGCCGTTGGAATTGGACCTCGATCCGGCGCGCTATCAGCCGCAAGTTCGATTTATGCTGCCGGAGGAAACGGGCTCGCCGAGCGAAATCGTCGATGTGGCTCGAACGAACCAAAAAAACACGATTTCGTTTTACGACACGGATCGAAGCGGATTTTACGAGGCGCAGCTCACGCGGATCGACAACTCCCAGGAAATCCGCCGCTACGCCATGAACGTCGATCCGACGGAGGGCGATCTTGCGATCGTGACCGGCGAGCAACTTGCGCCGCGGCTCGAGGGCGTGAAGTATCGCTACGATCAGGCGGCCGTGTTTCAGGCGGCCACGAGCGATGAGACCGGCAGTAATCTCGGCGAGGTCATTCTGTACGGGTTGATCCTGCTTCTGATCGGCGAACAGATTTTGGCCTACTCGGCCAGTTATCATCCGGCGCGGGCGACCGCGGCTTCAACCAAGGGAGCCGCCGCATGATGAACTCGCCGCTCGCGTTGTATCCGCTCTGGGCTGAAGGCGCCGTCCGAACCACGTTCGAATGGGGACGCATTCAATCGAACGCCGATTGGATTTTGCCGGTCGGCGTCTGTATTGCGATTTTGGCGTTCGTTCACTGGATGTACCGCCGCGATTCGGTCGAGTTGCGGCCGGTTTGGCGCTGGATTCTGACCGCGCTCCGAACGGCGGCGTTCGTCGGCCTGCTCATTTTGTACGTGCAGCCGCATTGGCGGACCGAACGCGAGGACGTGTTGGATTCCCGCGTATTGGTGCTGGTCGATACGAGCCTAAGCATGGGCATCGCCGACAGCGAATCGGAAGAAGCCGGCGGCGGAACCGTATCTTCGTCTACGCCGACCCGGTCGCAGCAGGTCGTTCAGGCGTTCAAGGAGAGCGATTTTTTCGCCCGGCTGCAAAAGGTTCACGATGTGACCGTGATTCCGTTCAGCGAAGACATCCGTCGCGACGCCGAGATAACGCTCGACAAGGTTCATACGCCGAAACCGGGCGATGAGACAAAGACGCCGGCTCTGCCCGACTGGAAAAAGCTATTGGCTCCGACCGGTCTTGAAACGCGGATCGGGCAATCGTTGCGGCGGGTGATTCAAGACGAACGCGGCACGCCGATTTCCGGCATTATTCTGTTCAGCGACGGCGGCCAGAACGCCGGCATCGCGCCGAGCGCGGCGGTCGAGTTGGCCCAAGAGGCGAAAATACCGATCTTCACCGTTGGGCTGGGTTCCGATCGCCCGCCGACCAACGCGGCGGTGTGCGATTTCGCCGTTCCGGCCAGGGCGTATCCCGGCGACCGTTACACCGTGACCGGTTATGTCCAGGCGCAAGGCATGGCGGGCAAGACGGCGACCGTGCAGGTGTTGTCGCGCGAGGCCGGCGACGGCCGCGGCAACCGCGGCTACGGCCATCCGATCGAAACGCAACAAATCACCCTGGGCGGCGATGGCGAGGTCCTGCCGATAAAGTTCGAGCTAACGCCCGACATGGTCGGACGCCGGACGTTGTGCTTTCGCATCATCCCGCCGCCGGGCGATCGAAACCCGAACGACAACATGCGCGAGGCCGACATCGAAATCGTCGCCCGAAAGAGTCGCGTCTTGCTGCTGGCCAACGGCCCCATGCGGGAATATCAGTTCCTGCGCAATCAGCTTTACCGCGACCGCTACACGACGGTCGATGTGTTGCTGCAATCGGGCAAGTCGGGCATGTCGCAGGATGCGAACAAGATTCTCGACGACTTTCCCGCCACGCGCGAGGCCATGTCCGAATACGATTGCGTCGTGGCGTTCGATCCGGATTGGAAAATATTCAGCGCCGCCCAAATCACGGCGTTGGAAAAATGGGTGGGCGAACAAGGCGGCGGCCTGATCGTCGTTCCCGGTCCGGTCGATGCCGGCAAGGGCGTCGACGGCTGGATTCAAGACCCCGGCATGACCGTCATTCGCAATTTGTATCCCGTCGATTTCTTCGGCCGTCTTGGCGCGGCGGAGAGTAATGTTTATTCGAGCGCCGAGCCGTGGCCGTTGGATTTCACGCGCGAGGGCCTATCGGCCGACTTCCTCGGCTTGGCCGATACGGCGACGGCCAGCGGCGAGGCGTGGAAATCGTTCCGCGGCGTCACCAGCTATTTTCCCGTGCGGGGGCCGAAGCCAGGGGCGACGGTCTACTCGCGTTTTTCCGATCCCCGCGTTTCGCAAAACGGCGAAGGGCCGATTTATTTCGCGGGCCAATTTTATGGGGCGGGCCGAGTGTTTTATCTAGGCAGCGCGGAAATGTGGCGGCTCCGCGAGCTTGACGAAAATTATTTTGTCCAATTTTATACGAAGCTGATTCGCCACGTCGCCCAAGGCCGGCTGTTGCGAGGCTCGAGCCGCGGCGTGCTTCTGGTCGGACAAGACCGCACCATGCTGGGCAACACGGTCGAAGTCCGCGCCCAATTGACCAACACCCGGCTCGAACCGCTCGAATCGGCCGGCGTCAGCGTGCAACTCCTTCAGCCCGACGGCGCCATGCAGACGATCGCGCTGCGGGCTGATCCAAGCCGGCTTGGCGCCTTCGTAGGCCAGTTTTCCGCATTGCAAGAGGGAACCTACCGCCTCGATCTCGCCGTGCCGGAAAGCGAGAACGAACGCCTGAGCCGGCGCGTCCAAGTGAAGACGCCCGACTTGGAACGCGAGAATCCGCGCCGCAACGACGCGGTGCTGAGCACGATCGCCAAGGGCGCCGGCGGAAAGTATTACATGGGAATCAGCGCCGCGCTGGCGCCGCAAAAGGGGGTTCCGTTGGTGGATGAATTAAAAGATCATACGAGCGTCATCGTTCGGCCGGAGACGCCGGACCCGAAGAAGGACGAGAGTTGGCTCCGCTGGATGATGAACGGCTTGTGCGGCGTGTTATGTTTGGAGTGGTTGATCCGCCGGCTGTTGAAACTGGCGTAAAACGAGAAGAAAATGCCTGAGTTTACCGTGAAAAATCGCCCGACGCTCGCGCCGGCAGTGACATCGCTGCTCGGGTCGCTTCGTCGCCGCACGCGCGGCTACATGGTGCGGCAAGGCTGCGCGGCGGCCATCGCGTGGCTCGGCGCGGCATTTTGGCTCACCCTGGCGGCCGACTGGTTTTTCGAGCCGCCGGCAATCGTTCGGATCCTCATGCTCGCGGCCGTGGTGGCGATTTTGGCGGCGATCTTCGTGCGGCTCGTCTGTCGCCGCATCATGGCGCCGATCACCGACGCGAACGCCGCCATGATCTTGGAACGCCGCTTCCCGGCGCTCGACGACAGCTTGCTGACCGCCGTCACGCTCGGCCGCCGCTCGCCCGACCTGGGCGACTGGGACGAGGCCGAGTGGAATTCGACAATGTTCGAGGAAACGTGCCGCGAGGCCGAATCGCGGCTTGCCGAAATCGATCTCCGACAAGTTTTCAATCCACGTCCGCTCAGGCGGCACGGCGCGGCGGCGATCGTGCTAACCGCGAGCGTGGCGTTTTTCGCCGTGATATTGCCGAATGCGTTTTGCACCTGGGCCGATCGCGTGTTGGCGATGTCGCAAGAGCGTTGGCCGCGTTATACGCATTTGAGGATCGAGGGATTCGAGTCGGGCAAGCCGCTCAAGGCGGCTCGCGGCTCCGACGTCGACGTCACGGTTTTCGCCGACGCCAAAATGGTCGTGCCGACGACGGTTTCGGTCCGCTATCGCACGGAAGGCGGCGGCCGCGGCAGCGCCGCGATGGACCGCCACGGCGTCGCGCGAGGCTCGAACGATCAGGAATTCGTCTACACGTTTCGCAGCGTTTTGGCCGACGTTCATTTCGATGTGGTCGGCGGCGACGATCGCGTGGGCGATTTGTGGATTCAAGCAGTCGATAGTCCCGCGAACGTGCCGATGACTCTCGAATGCGAACTGCCCGCCTACATGCGTCGCAAGCAGCCGCCGCTGCCGGTGACGGGCATCATGCAAATCCCGATGGGCAGCCGCGTCACGGTCCATGCCGCCGGGGCCAACAAGGAACTGGTTTCCGTGCAGATCAACAGCGTGATCGGAGAGCGGGCGCAGCCGGAGCGGAAACTCGACGCCGACAAATTGGCGGCCGACCGCCGCGGTTTCACGCTCTCGCTGGACCCCCTGATGGCCGACACGACGCTGCTGTTCACGTTGACCGACACCGACGGCATCAAGAACCGCGATCCGCAGCGGCTGATGTTGACGCCGACGCCCGATCAGCCGCCACAAGTGGCCGTGCAGCTCGACGGCATCGGCACGGCCGTTACGCCGCAGGCGCGCATCGTCGTAGCCGGCCAAATCACCGACGACTACGGCATCGGACGGGTTTGGTTCGAGCTGGTGATCGATCAGCAAGACCCTCGCAACTATGTCATTGCCGAGTTGCCGGAAGCGCCCGTCGCCTTTCATTTGAGCAATGTTGCATTGGACCTAAAAGACCTTGGGTTGAAGCCGGGGCAGAAATTGTCGGTGTGCGTCAAGGCGTCCGACCTTTGCAACTTGAACGGCCCGCCGAATGTTTCAAGCGGCGAGCGATGGACGCTCGACGTTGTTACGCCGGAGCAACTCCGCGCGATGCTCGAAGCCCGCGAGTTGGCGTTGCGGCAGCATTTCGAGTTGACGATGCAGGAGATGACCGACACGCGGGACTTGCTTTCGCGGCTCATTGTCGAGACGGATGAGAAGAGCGAGAACGTTAAGAAGGATAAAAAGGTTGAGAAGGGTGCGAAGGATGAAAAGGTGGAACCTGGCGAGGAGGAGTCGCTCGATTCGCCCGGCCGGCGGCGCGAATTGCAGTTCCTCCGCGTTCAAGGGGCTCTAACGAACTGCCGAAAGGGCGAGCCGGAGGTTTTGGGCATTGCCGAAGGGTTCGACGACCTCTGCAAACAGCACGTCAACAATCGAATTGACACTGAGGAGTTGAAAAATCGCCTGAAAACCGGAATTGCCGAGCCGCTTCACGAAATCGCCGAAAAGATGTATCCTGAATTGGAGCGGCGGCTGGGCGAACTCCAAACGATTCAGCAGCAAATGAAAGAGGCCGAAGATCAATGGAACGCGGCCAAGAACAAATTGGAGAACGGCCATCGACAAGGCTCGGCGCAACGGGAAGAAAAGGCGTTGGCCGACGTTTGCCGCCGAATCGCGCCGGCGCGAAATCGCGCCCAGCGTCAGGCGGAGGAAATCATCCTGGCGATGCAAAAGGCCAGAAGCCGAATGCTCGAACTGGAACAATTCAACGAAATCGTCGAATTGCTGCGCGGCATCGTCGAATCGCAAGAAAAGCTCCACGAGCAGACCCAACAGCGGCACAAGGAACAAATCCGCGGCCTGCTGAAGGAGGATTAACGCCCATGAAAACCATCGAGCCCATGACGATGCGGCGATTTGTTGAGACGTTATCTGTCATTCTGAGCGCAGCGAAGAATCTCTGCCTCCTTGGAAGATGCCAGATTCTTCGCTGCGCTCAGAATGACTATAACCTTGCGGCGTTGGTTTTCATATTGGCGATGGCGATGCCGCTGTCGGCGCAGACGGTGAAGCCGCGGCCGGACGGCAAATCAGACGCCAAGCCGGCCTCGGATAACCGTGTAAAATCCGCCGAACTCAGCCCTGCCGACAAGCTCGCGCAGCAACAGCGCGACATCGCCGAACAATACAAGCGGCTCGAAGCCATTTTGCTCCGCATGGCCGAGCTCAATGCGCAGAGCGACCCACGCCGTGCCGCGCTGTTGAAAAAAGCCGTCAAGCAAAGCAAGGAGCAGTTGATCGACGTTCGATTCGAGCGGCTGATCGAGCTTCTCGGCAAGGAGCAGCTTTCGCGCGCGCTCGAAAATCAATTGGTGCTTGACCAGGATTTGCGGTCGATCCTGGAACTATTGATGAGCGAGAATCGCGACAAGACCCTCGAAAACGAGAAGGCTCGAATCCGCGAGTATCTCAAACAGCTCGGCACGATCATTCGGCAGGAGCGCGACCTTCACGGCCGCACGCTCGGCGGCGACGATCTGAAGCGATTGGCCGGCGAACAGGCGAAAATCGCCGAAAAAACCGGCAAACTGTCGGATACTATCAAGAAGAACGAAGGAAAGGGAGAAGCGAAGAATCCCGATGGCGAGGGACAGCAATCGGACGGCGGCGCGCAAAATTCCAAGCGGAATCCGGCCGAAAAGCGTCTCGACCAAGCCAAACAGCGCATGCAGGATGCGGAAAACAATTTGAAAAAGGCCCGGCAACAGGGCGCGGCCGACGACGAAGCAAAGGCCGTCCAAGAGCTTGAGCAAGCGAAGGCGGAATTGGAGGACATCCTCCGCCAGCTTCGCGAGGAAGAGATATCGCGGCTGTTGGCCATGCTGGAAGCCCGATTCAAAAAAATGCTCCAGATGCAGACCGAAGTGTACGAAAGCACAGGTCAGCTCGACCGGGCGCCTTTGGCCGAGCGGACGCACAACGACGAGATCGAGGCCAGCCGGTTGAGCAGCAAGGAGTCGGCCATCGTCGTTGAGGTCGACAAGGCCGTGCTATTATTGCGAGAGGACGGCAGCGCGGTGGCGTTTCCCGAGGCCGTCGATCAAATGCGCGAAGACATGCAACAGATCGTCACCCGGCTGTCGCAAATGAAGGTCGGCCGGATTACGCAAGACATTGAACTCGACGTGATTGCCGCGTTGAAGGAGATGATTGCCGCGTTGAAAAAGGCGCAGAAAGATCAAGAGAACAAATCGAAGCAGCCGCCGTCCGATCAGCCGCCGGGCGCAAATCAGGAGCCGCCGCTGATCGACCAATTGGCCGAGCTGAAAATGATCCGCACGCTGCAACTCCGGGTCAACACGCGAACCGCCCGCTATTCCAAATTGATCGAAGGCGAACAAGCCGAAAGCGAAGAACTGATCGAAGCCCTCCGCCGGCTTGCTGAACGCCAAGAACGCATCCATCGCGTCACGCGCGATTTGCAAATGGGGAAAAACCAATGAATACAAAAGCACGGCATTGGACCGTTGTTCCGACGACTGTTTTGACGGCGTTGTGCTTTGCGACGCCGATCGTTCAGGCGGCCAGTTCGACCGATGCGCCGCTCCACAAATCGGAGGCGACGGCGATGTCGCCCGCCGCTTGGCAGCCGCCTCGGGCCGCGGAGGTGAAGTCGCAAGCCCTTGCTTGGCTGAAATCGCAAAAGCCGGCGAAATCGGTGCTCGCCCAAGGCGACGCCGTTTGGGCCGACCTGCCGGCCGACGCGGCCGACGACGATTTGCTCGCACGGCTGGCGAAAACGTTTGCACTGGCGAATCCGAATGCGGAGAAACTCGTGGCCTTGTGCCGCGAGCCGCGAACCCAACCCGTCGTTCCCAATCAGGCGTGGCTCGGCGAAAAAAACGTGCCGCCGCTGTTGGCCGCCAACATGCGGCTCTACTTCGCCGCTTGGCTTATTCACGAATCGCTTTTCGACGAGGCGGCCGAGCAGCTTTCCGGCATTGCCCCGGCCGACGTGGCAGCCCCGGCCACGCTGCTGTTTTACCAAAGCGTCGTGTATCACGCCATGTTGAATAAGGAATCGGGCTTGAAGTCGATCGACCGCTTGTTGCAAGGCGGCGACGCCGCGCCGCGCCGCTACGTCGTGTTGGCCGAGATGATGCAGGAAGACCTGAAGGGCCTGGAGGCCGATACGCTCGACTATATCGCCCGCCGCATGTCCGACATTCACCGCCGGCTCGACCTGGGCCGCGCCGGCCCGAAAGTCCGCGGCGTCGAAGACGACGTCATCAAGTCGCTCGACAAGATGATCAAAAAAGCCGAGGAGGAGCAGCAAAAACAACAGCAAGGCATGGGCAACGGCATTCAGTCGACCAGACCCGCCGAAGAAAGTCGCCCCAAGGGCGGGAACGGGCCGGGCGAGGTGACGAAAAAAAAGATCGGCTCGGAAAGCGGCTGGGGCGATTTGCCGCCGAAGCAGCGCGAGGAAGCCATGCAGCAGATCGGCCGCGAATTCCCCTCGCAGTATCACGATGCCATTCTGGAATATTTTCGCCGCCTTGCCGCCGAAAAGGAAGAGGAGTAGACTCTCGTGAACGGCTTTTTATTCGCTCTGCTGCTGACCGCCGCATCGCCGACCTTCGAGGCAGAAACGCTCGACGGCCGCAACGTCGTCGGCGTGCCGATCGAATTGACGTCGGAACGGCTGACGCTCGCCGGCAAGGATCGAACGACCGTCGCCGTCGAAAGCCTTTTGACGGTTTCGCCGAAACAAAAGCCGACGCCGGGAATCAGGCTGGTGCCATCGTCCGTTATGTCCA
>CAZWNM010000056.1:0-8491 GCA_964635765.1 uncultured Planctomycetaceae bacterium
CAACCATCGTCGCACAAAGCCGCTTCACGAGCCAAAACTTCATGGTATTCCTCTTTTTATTCCGGTTTCAGATCGAAGTTGATTATTTTTGAGCCGTTGGGCGAAACTTCGCACGTCAGCGTACTAATTGAACGCCCGCACAGTCGAAATCTTTTACCTCTCCTACAAAAATTGCATAATAATCAGAAACTAGCGCACGTGTCCAGGGAAAGACGCGCGAATATGTATGAAAATGCGGCATTTTTTGGCGGAAATGCGACTGGGCAAGGCGTTGCGGGAGCTAGGCTTTGTCGGAAAACCAATGTTTCATTCTGAGCGCAGCGAAGAATCTCGCTGGAATTACGGGGATTCTTCGCTACGCTCAGCAGTGACAGAGGCCATGTTTTGCGGTTTTCGATAAAGTCTAGTTGCGAATCTGGTTTTCTCGGCGATACTCACGGGGTGAAATGCCGGTCAGACGGCGAAAAACCGTAGCGAAGATTTGCGGACTGGAAAAGCCCGTCTGCCGGGCCACTTGCACCACTTGCAGATCGGTGCCGAGCAACTCGCGGGCCAGTTCGATCCGGGCACGGTGAATCTCGCTCAACACCGAACGGCCCAAAAACTCGCGAAACTTTTTTTCGAGCACGCGGCGCGAAACGACCAGCTCGCCGGCCAGCACATTGACATTCAACGGCTCGGCGAGATGATTGCGAATGTACAAAAGCGCGCCGGAAACCACCGGATCGTCGACGGCGAACATGCTGGTCGATTGCCGCGTCACGATGTGCGTCGGCGGCAAATAGAGCGGCTCGTCGGGCGGCTTTCGGCCCGACATCATGCGATCTAACAATTTAGCCGCCTCGAAACCGATGCGTTCGGCCGGAATGGCCACGCTCGACAACGGCGGGCAGGCCAGCAGGCATTCGACCTCGTCGTTGTCGACGCCCAAGATGGCCACGTCGTTCGGCACGCGGAGGCCGAGCAGTTGGCACATGTCGGCCAGATCGTGGGCCGGCACGTCGTGATCGGCCAGCACGGCCGCCGGCTTTGGCAACTCCTTGAGCCACTTTCGCACCTGCGCGTTGACATCCTTCCAACTCGTTCGCTCGGGCAATCGCGGCAGATATTCCATATAGCAAGAGCGGACCTCGAAGCCCGCCTTTTCGACGACCTCGCAAAAACTCGCGTAACGCAGCAATGCGTAATGCGCCTGGCCGCTGCCGAAGTATCCGAAATGGCGATAGCCGCGGGCGAGAAAATGCTCGGCGGCCATTTGACCGACCGCGACGTGATCGACATCGACGACCGGTGCGTCTAGCCCCTTGAGCACGCAGGCCGTGTCGACGGTTGGCTTGTGGAGATTGAGGATTCCGCGGGCGAGTTTCGCGTCGTCCAGATGGGCGATGATTCCATGGGGATTCCATTCGATCAACGGGCGCAGCGACGCCTGGGTGGGCGGGGCATTGTGAAAGAGCCAACGCTTAGTTTGGCCCGCATAGGCGCGGATTCCCAGCAAGGCTTGCCGATGGAAACCGGCGTCCTGGCTCATCAGTATTGCAATGCGTCGCAGTACAACCATGTCCAGGCTTGAAGGATCGGAACAGGCCGGCACGGCAGTATTTTGACAGGCCGGTATATTATCCATTGTACTTGAAGCTCTGGACAATGTTATAGACTTGTGGGGGTAACACTACGCTCCCGCAAGATATTCCAGGGTTTTACGCAACGATTCGGCGTGGTCGGCCAGTTTGGGAAAATATTCCAGGCCGAAAGCGCCTTGGTAGCCAAGCGATTCGATTTTTCGCATGATCGCGGGATAGTTCAGTTCGGAGCCGAACAGTTCGCCGCGGCCTGGCACGCCTGCCGCATGAAAATGGCCAATCCACGGCAAAAGCCGCTCGATCGTGGCCAAAATATTTCCCTCCATGATCTGCATGTGATAAACATCATAGAGGATTTTCAGCCGCGGATGATTCAGCGCGCGAACGATATCCAAGGCTTCGCCGGAAGAGTCGAGATAATAGCCGGCATGGTCCACCCGCGTGTTGAGCGGCTCCAACAACAAGGTGAAGTCGGCCTGATCGGCGATTTTCACGGCCTCGGCAAATGCGGCTTCCAAGTTCTCACGCATTTTGGTCCGCGAAAGCGTCGGATCGACCGGGCCGGACAGCGTGATTCCCTTCGTGCAGCCGGCCGCTTTGGCGAAGGCGATCATCCGGCGGATTTGCGCGAGATAGCATTCGCGGTCCGACGCTTTCACTGGGCATCCGCCAATGCTGCCGTCCCATGCATGCATGGCGAAATCGTTGAGCGTAACGCCGTGGCGCTCGCACGCCTGACGCAGTGCGACGGGGTTTTTCGCCAAGTCGGTTCGGACAGCGTGGCCGTCCCAGGTACCTTCGGGATGCCAAAACTCGACACTTTTGTAGCCCAACGCCGCGATTCGCGCGATGCGCTCTTCGACGGGCAAATTGGTGAATACGGTTTCCAAACATACGCTGACAGTAATCATGATGGTTTCTTCCTCAGTTACAGCAGCAAGCCAACGCGCGATTGACGCCCTCGGCGATGTTATCGCAATCCTCGTCGGTGTAGTGCCAGTTGACATCGATCATGATTGCCCGGCTCAACAGGTCGAGAGTTCGCGGGCACATATCCTTGGAATAGCGAGGCAATTCATCGGCGGGGACGGCGCTCCAGGGCAACCCGTCGGCGGCAACGTGTTTCTTCTCCATGATGTGGTCCCAGTAGGCGTAGATGTGCCAATCGCGAACTTTTTGATCGTAAATGCCGCCGGCCGGAACGCCTTCGGCTTGCATCGCGTGCATGGCGTTGCGCGTGGTGTCGGCGTCTTTGAGAAACAGCACCAAGCAAATGCCGGTGTCGCCCTCGGCGTCGGTCACGCGGCGGAACGTGAGGCCGGGCGCCGGCGCAATCGCCTCTTTGATCCGCCCACGAGCGCGGCGGTAGCCGGCCAGCATCGTGTCGGTCTTGCGAATTTGCGCCAAGGCGACGGCGCCTTGCAATTCGCTCATGCGATAGTTTTCACCGCAAAAAAGTTCGCCGGTCTTGCCTTCATGCGCATAACGATCGGGACGCCAACAGGCAGCCGTGTCGTGCCAGCTTTGCGCCCTGGTGTAGAGCCAGGGATCGTTTGTCGTGACGAATCCACCCTCGCCGCTGGCGTGAATCTTATAGTAATCGAAACTGAAACAGCCGAGCATTCCCAGGCTTCCCAACCGCTTGCCCTGAAACGAACCGCCGCCGGCCTGGGCGACGTCTTCAACGACGGGAATCCCCTTGCGATTGGCCAGATCGAGAATGGCGTCCATTTGGGCCGGCGCTCCGCGCATGTGAACCGCCACGATGGCCTTGGTTCGCTTGGTAATCGCCCGTTCCACGGCCGCCGCATCGAGACAGAGCGAATCGTCAACGTCCGCAATGACGGGAACGGCGTTGCTGGCGACGACCGTGGCGGCCGACGCGAAAAACGTGTACGCCGGCACGATGACTTCGTCGCCCGCCCCGATTCCCAACGCTCGATAAGCAGCCACCAAGGCCGACGTGCAGGAATTTACCGCCAAGCAATGTTTCACGCCGGTCAATTCGGCGAAGGCCTTTTCGGCTGCGGCGACCTTGCTGGGCCGAGGATTATAGTAACGGAACAAATGCGGCCCCTGCAAATTCTGATCCGACTTGACCAACTCGACGATCAGCCTTTTTGTTTCGGAAGTGAATTGCCAAAGGTCCAACACTTCGAGCAATTCCTCGGCTCCGATTTTCGGCGGATAGGGTCCTAGGCAAGGCACGGCTTTTTTCATGCACGCCTTCGTGCGCGCGGTTTTTTCGACAATCGACATAATGCTCTCCATGTATTACAACAATTGATGACGGACTAACTTGCCCCAGGCGTTTACTATAGCCGAAACAACAGGTAAGGATGTTTGGAAATGCGTTATTCTTTTAATGATATGCGTCGATAACGAACGCGCATTTCTCGCCATGCGGGGGATTATGAAAACGGTGTGCCACTGCTTGGAACAAGCAGTGTTGAACGTAGCCCGGTAAACCAACACTGCTTGTTCCAAGCAGTGGCACACCGTGGTGAGAAATGCGTGCTAACGCATCATCCAAAACAATCTTGCCCGCTACTCTTGAATTGCGGCCGGTCGGGCGATGATCGCCAAGTATCGTTTTGAGAATGTTGTCGGTCGGATGACCGTGGCACAAATGTTGAATAAATCCCTCGGCATAGAGTACGCCGGTCTGTCGGCCAAACGCAGCCGAGTATTTCAGCCGCCCCAATTATCTCCACGGTGATGCGCTTTTGGTGCGAAGCCGTACGAATGCGCACCACAGGTTCTCCAGCCGTAAGGTCTGGGGCTCAAAACGCCGGTTTGCCGTCCTTCTGCGCTACGGTCAATCATCAGCGAGCCATTCCATGCCCAACGATTACACAGGAATTACACGAATCTGGCCCACGGTCCCAAAAATCCGCTTGATGTTTCTCTGAAAACCTGGCTCCTGTGTGGATGTGCAGACGAACGCAGTAGTTCGTTGCCAATGTCGAAGAATCCATTTTTTCCAGGAGTTTTATGATGACGAAGAACGAAGTGAAGATCGGCGGCGTTTACACGGCCAAAGTGACCAACCGGGTCGTCCAGGTGCGGATCGACGCCGTAAGTCGGTTCGGCGGTTGGGATGCGGCCAACACCGAAACAGGCAAAAAGAGTTTTTCATAAATTATCTCGCGAAGTTGCGTACGAGGACGGCAGGCAGGCGATTTCGAGGAAGCGGGCGATCGTTCTCGGTATCGGCCGGGTGGGATGCTGGCACAAGCAGCGTAATGGCCTTGAGTCAACACAATCCAAAGTTAGCACATTGCTATTGCCGTTGAAAGCCATGGAAAAGTTATTGTTGCAAAAATAATCTTCGAGTTGGCACACACTGGGTAGGTTGTGACAGTTGACGGAAAATACGCGGCTGCATTTGCCAAATGCGTCTTCCCCGCTAACCTCGCCATGCTAACCAAATTCTAACAGTTTGTCAACAGTTTTCTAACATGCGTCTTCTAGGATGACGTCGGGTAGTTCGGTATCGCATTTACACGTTCCTTTTTACACGTTAGGAGAAGCGCCATGAGGATGCTACGACATTTCGGCGGTTGCGCGGTGGTTTTGGGAATGATCGTCGGCCTGAACCTTTCGGCCGTCGGACAGCGTTCGGCCAGGGCCGAAGATCCTGTCGATCCGGCGATTCAGAAATATGAAAAGATGTCGGACGTTGACGGCAGTCTCAACAGCATCGGCTCCGATACGCTCAACAATCTGATGACGTATTGGGCCGAGGCGTTCGGCAAACTGTATCCGAACGTCAAGATACAAGTCGAGGGCAAAGGCTCGGCGACCGCGCCGCCGGCGTTGATTTCGGGCACGGCTCAGCTCGGCCCGATGTCGCGCAAGATGAAGCTCGAAGAGGAAGACGCCTTTGAAAAGACGCACGGCTTCAAGCCGACGCGCATCAGCGTGGCCATCGATTGCCTCGCCGTATACGTTCATAAGGACAATCCGATCAAGGGCCTGACGCTCGCGCAGGCTGACGCCATTTTTTCGAAAACCCACAAAAGCGGCGCGGAAAACATCGCCACGTGGGGCCAAGCCGGCTTGACCGACAATTGGGCCGAACTGCCGCTGAGCATTTACGGCCGTAATTCGGCCAGCGGCACGTATGCCTTCTTCAAGGAACACGTGCTCCTCAAGGGCGATTACAAAGACACGGTGAAGGAGCAGCCCGGCTCGGCCGCGGTCGTCAACGGCGTGGCGGGCGATCGGGCCGGCATCGGCTATTCCGGCATCGGCTACCGCACGTCGGAAGTTCGCGCCATTCCGCTGGCGAAGAACGACAAGTCGCCGCTGGTGGAACCGACGTTCGCCGCCGCGATGAAAGGCGAATATCCGCTCGGCCGATCCCTTTATATTTACGTGGCCCGAAAACCCGGCGAACCGCTGCCGAAAATGATCGAGGAGTTTTTGAAGTTCGTGCTTTCGCATGAGGGCCAGGAGATCGTCGTCAAGGACGGCTACGGTCCGCTGCCGGCGAAGGTCGTCGCGCAGCAACTTGACCTTCTGAAGTAAGTTCACCGACGAAGATTATGCCGCTGCCGAAAACCGCATCGACCCGGAAAGCAAAACGCCGCGACAAAATCGCCCGATGGATCATCACGCTCGGCGGAACGGCTGTCATCGCGGGTGTGATCGTCATTCTCGCGTTGATCGTCGGCGTCACGCTCCCGTTGTTTCGGACGCCGACAGCCGAGGTGGTTGCCGCGGGCCGGCTGCCGGAATCGTCGGCGGAAAAAAACGTGTTGCAGCTTGGAATTGACCTGGCCCTCGGCGGCGCCGGCGTGACGGCCTCGATCTGGTCGCGTGACGGCACGGTCGCGCGGCTCGATTTGCAATCCGGCCGTCAAATCGGCCGAACGCGATTGACTCCGCCCGGCGGAAATGCCAAGGCGACGCTCGCCCGCGTGGAATCGCTCGGCGAGGAACAGTATTCGCTCGTTTGGACCGACGGCGCGGCGTCGGTCGTGAAAATCACCGAAAAACCAAGCTGGAGCGTTCGTTCGCTGGCTGAAATCCCGGCCGATGAGGCCGACAAGACTAGATCGCCGCTTCAAGTGCTCGTAAGGCGGTCGGAATCGGGAACGATCACCCGAGTCTCGCGGCTTTCCGACGCGACCCTCGCCGTGTTTCGCCAAGTCCGCGTCGAAACGCCGCTGGGCGACGACGCAGCGAAAACCTATCGCCGCGTTTGGCCTGAAGACGCCATTCCGCACATCCGCGCGATGACGATGAACTGCGAGGGCAACACGCTTTACGCCGGCACCGACGACGGCCGCCTGATTCGCTGGCGATTCGACGAAGGCGGCGAGGTCGCGCAGCGTGAAGTGGTGCGGGCGTTCGCCGACCGGCGGACGATTACCGCGTTGGCGTTGCTTTTCGGCGATATGTCGCTGGCCGTGGGCGACGCCACCGGCGGCGTGACGACCTGGTCCGCGATCACCGCCGACGGCACCCGCAAACTTCGCATGAGCCATCGGCTGCCTTCGCACGACGGCCCCGTTCGGGAAATCTTGCCATCCGGCCGCAATAAATCGCTCTTAAGCCTGGGCGACGACGGCCGCGTTCATTGGGATTACGCGACCAGCGAACGGCATTTGCTCACCGTTCCCTCCGACCGGTCGCATCCGCTTTGCCGCGCGGCGTTCGGCCCGCGCGGCGACGTGATTTTGGGACTCGACGCAGCGGGAACGCTGACGGCGTGGCGGCTCGACGGCGGCTGCCCGGAAATCAGCTTCAAGACGCTGTTCGGCGAAGTTCAATACGAGGGCTACGACGCGCCCGACTACGTTTGGCAAACCACCGGCGGCGAGGATTTCGAGCCGAAATTCAGCCTCGTGCCGCTGTTGTTCGGCACGTTCAAGGGCACGTTTTACGCGATGCTTTTTGCCGGGCCGCTCGCGCTGTTCGGCGCGATGTACGTCAGCTATTTCACCACGCCGGGCTTTCGCAAAACGATCAAGCCGACCATTGAAATCATGGCCACGGTGCCGTCGGTGGTGATCGGGTTTCTGATCGCTCTGTGGTTGGCTCCGATTCTCGAACGCTGGATTCTGGCGTTTTTCCTCAGTTTGATTACCGTGCCGGCGACGTTCGCGGCCTTCCTGGTCGCGTGGCAATTTCTGCGGCGATTCCGCTGGACGAAGCGGGTGGAAAGCGGCTACGAGTTTTTGGTCATGCTGCCCGTGTTGCTCGTCGGCGTTGCCATGGCAACCTATGCCGCGGCGCCGCTCGAAACGTGGCTCTTTCACGGCCATTACGGCACGTTTCGGCAATGGCTTTACCAAGGGCCGTTGCACATGCAGTACGACCAGCGCAATTGCATCATCGTCGCGTTCGGCCTGGGTTTCGCCGTCATTCCGATCATTTTTTCGATCGCCGAAGATTCGCTCTCGAACGTGCCGTACAGCATGACGGCCGCCTCGATGGCCTTGGGCGCGAGCCGCTGGCAAACGCTGTGGCGCGTCGTGTTGCCGTCGGCGAGTCCCGGCATTTTCGCCGCCGTGATGATCGGCTTCGGCCGCGCGGTCGGAGAAACGATGATCGTGCTGATGGCGACCGGCAACACGCCGATCATGGATTGGAATCCCTTGAACGGAATGCGAACGCTGTCGGCCAACATCGCCGTCGAGATATCCGAAGCGCCCGAGGGCGGCACGCTCTATCGCGTCCTTTTTTTGTGTGCGGTTTTGCTTTTTGTGCTGACGTTCACCATCAACACCGCCGCCGAGTTGGTTCGCCAACGGCTACGAAAACGATTCGGGAAGTTTTAGCATTTTGGGAAAGAACATGAGCGTTCCAGCTTTCGACGCACGATTTTGGCGACGTGGCGAGCCGCAGGTCTGGGCGACCGCGGCGACGTTGGCCATGATGTTGGCGTTGATCTTTAT
>CAZWNM010000057.1:0-8436 GCA_964635765.1 uncultured Planctomycetaceae bacterium
GGTTCAATCCGTATGCAATCCGGCATACGTTTGCTACCGATAAACTTAAAGCGGGGGTGGACTTGCTAACGGTTGCGACCTATCTCGGGCACAAGAACATCAATACGTTACTCCGCGTTTATGAGCACATTCGACGCTGCGACGATTATCTGCAAGAAACCCTTGAAAGGACGACCGCCTAGTATGGACGATGATCTGGAAGTTGGCATAGCCGCCGGACTCGACGTGCCCACGGCAATTGTAATCTCAGAAGACGAGAAGAAGCCTCAACCTCAAGGGTGCTTGGTGGTCATTTTATTTGTTGCGATGTTGCTGTTATGGTAACGCGGGTGGCGGATAAAGTTGATTTGGTAACTCCCGACCTGCAACTGGTCAGCGATCTTGCCTGCAACCTTGACCACGGCCCACAATCATCGGCACGGTGTATGTCCATGATTGAGTTCTAAACGCTGGCTCCGCACGACCGGGCGTTATTGCTCTTTACGTTTGAGTTTCTTAGCCTGGGCGTAGTCTTTTTCCGCCTCTAACTTGTCGCCCTTCTTCTCGTAGACCGTACCGCGGCGCTGGTAGGCCGCAGCATGTTGTGGGTCGAGGCGGATTGCCTCCGTGTAGTCGGCAATCGCCTTGTCGAGTTCACCTTGTTTCGTGTAGGCCACACCCCGGTTGTAATACGCATCGCCGAATTTCGCGTTGCGGTGGATGGCTTCGGTGTAGTCGGCAATCGCCCTGTCAAAATCGCCCTGCTTCGTGTAGGCGATGCCCCGATTGTTATATGCCTTGATGTCCTTGGGGTTGAGGTGGATGGCGTCAGTATAGTCGCCAATTGCCTTGTCAAAGTTGCCCTTCATCGTGTAGGCTGATCCTCGGTTATTGTACGCCTTGATGTCCTTTGGGTCGAGTCGGATGGCTTCGGTGTAGTCGTCAATCGCCTTGTCGAGTTCGCCCTTCCCTGTGTAGAGAATGCCACGTAAGTGATATGCCAGTTCATATTTCGGGTTGAGCCGAATGGCTTTGCTAGCATCAGCAATCGCCTTGTCGGGTTCGCCACTTTTCGCGTAGACGAGACCTCGCAAGTAATACGCCTCGGCATACTGCGGGTCGAGCCGAATGGCGTCAGTGAACGCCGAGATTGCTGAACGGAGGTCATTGTGGTCCAATAATGAGTTGCCCTTTGCAAATGCTTTGGCAGCAGATTCCGCTTCCGCAGTCATTGGTGACTCCAGCTTGGCGAGCGCGAGACGGTAGGCTTTCTGCGCTGTTCGGACGGCCTCTTCGCCTTTGAGGATAGCCTCGGCCTTCGCGTCTTCGCTCCGAAACTTATACTCTGGTGGCCTACCAAGGTGTTCAAGTTTCTGCTCGTCCTCGGTTAGCCTACGTGAGATTGCTCCCTGTTTTGCGGCCTCCAGGCACTCCTTCGCCTCCACCAATTCCGCCTTTCGCTCCTCAACATCGCGCTGTAAAGCTGAACGATCCGTAGGCTTGGCTTGCTCCTCTGCTACAAGCATCCACTGTCCAAGCAGGGCAAGGATGCCAAAGACGGTAATAGCGATTCCAGTCTTCATCGGGTTATCCCTCCAATTATGACGTTTGAGCACACCTCAATCGTGACGGGGACGGGACTGATCGTCAAGATGTTCTTGGGCTTCACCAATGGTCACTTCATGTACTGGCGACACCGGCACACCGGCCTCCTTGGCAACGGCAAATTGATTGAGTTGCGAAAGGTCGTCCAGTTGCAGTAGACCAGCCATGTCAACCACCGATTGCCACTGATCGCCCAGGGCTTGAATATATGTGGCGACGCCTGATGCCAAAGTCTGCTGCGATGTAACAACATCGTTAAAATCAATAGTGTCGGCATCCTGCTGGTATCGCTGATAGATAGCGCGATAACTCCGCACTTGATCTTGAAGAATTTGCGTGCGGTAATAGTCGAGAAGGACACGTTGGGATTGATAACGGGCGAAGGTATCTGCCAACGAGGCCGCGAGTTCGTTGCGGGTTCGGTCGTATTCTTGAGAAGCACGCATCAAAGCTGCGTCGGCCGACATGATGTTGCCGCGATTGCGGTTGAACAACGGGATTGGAATGCTAGTGTGCAAGTTGTAGGTCGTGCCATAGGGTGCCGTGGTATTGTCCTGCTGGATAGTTGCCTCAACGTCAACGTCTGGAATCCAAGGCGTGAGCTTAGCCAAGCGTAGGAGGTGTTGAGACTTTGCAACGCTGTTTTGCGCAATAAACAGATTAGTGTGATGGTCCAAAATCCACTTCCAGGCGGTCTGTCGGTCGAGGTCTGGCACGGAGGCATTCACGCTGCCGATCAACTCCGCCGGGGGCATATCGGGTACGCTCAGCGTGGCGGCCAGCCGACGCCATGCGGCATTGCACTCGTTCTGCGATTGGATCAATTGCGCGCGTGCTTGAACCACCAAAATCCGCAACTGCAAAGGTTCATAAGGGGCTGCTTGGCCGGTCTTTGTGCGTCCGACTTGTGCTCGGTATACTTGCTCGGCAAATTCTGCCAGGGCACGATTCACTTTGATTCGTTCACGGGCTACAAGCACGGCATAGTAGTTTGTGCGAACTTGCGTGGCCAGTTCACTCTGCGTGCGATGCAAGGTCAGTTCGGCATTTTGCACCTCAACTTCCGCTGCCCGTCGCGCTATCGCCAATTTGCCACCGGTGGGAATGGTTTGCTCGACTCCAAAACCCTGGTATCCAGCAGTGTTGCCCGTGTTCATATTATCGCCCTGATACCCGATATTCGGGTTAGGATATGCGCCTGCCTGGATCGCGGCTCCTTGGGCCGCTCGCACATCAGCCATCGCCTGATGAACCACGGGGTTCTGCCGCAGTGCCACGTCCTGCAATTCCTCCAACGACAAGGGCGCAACACCCCCGGCAGGCTTTATCATCGCAGGCAAATCCGGCAATGGCCGAAAGAGTCGCTCGATCTCGGCAAGTCGGTCCGGCTGTGGTTGTCGAGGATCGACGGGCGGCAAGCGGATCGGCGGAGCCTCGCTGCCCGGCAAGTCACTTGGAATTTGCAATGGCTGATGGGCCGATGTTGTTGGCACGGCAGGCAACTGTGAGACAGCCACAGGCGTCGTAGGCTGTGTGAATGCTACCGGGTGGACGCCACTGTCAGGAGCAGTGGGAGCGACTGTCAATTGTGTCGGAGCTTGTCCCGTATCGACGTTCTGTTGCGAACTTGGTGCAATGTTCGGTTGAGTGGCCGCGCAGCCAACAAGCAGGCTGCCCAATAACAAAATCAACAAAAATCCAGCGAAGCACACCATCGTTTGCTGGTGATGGACAAGCATTCTTCCAATATCTTCGTTGTGCAGTTCCGTGGTACGCATAAGAATCAAGCGTCAGACCAACATGATCTAGCCCAGACAAGTCGGCGGTACGCGGTGGAGATTCCCCTGATGATAAAAACAGTCCTGACTCTTGTATCGGAGATGCCGATTGTGCCGCTTTTGCGATACTTAGCTGCCTGATGAATGTTACGCAGACTTCTCATTACCCCGGAACGTTACATGCTATCTCAACTAAACAAAAGCAGCCCCGTTGAGTGGGTGTATAGTTGGCAAAGCGACGTGGATTTCGTAAGCGGCGGTATTTTGGCAAAGTTCGTTCGAGGGAAGGCCGATAAACTCCTCTATTTACCGTTACAATCGCTACAGCTTGCCCTATCGGAAAAAGCAACGCATTATGTCAGCGCGTGTTCCTGGTCAGCGACAATACGGGCGACTAACTGCGACCGTGGGCCGGTGGCCATTGGCACGGTGCGTGCCCATGCCGAGTTCTGACCTTTGCGGAATAACGGCCCTGGTTTATCTACTCTGCCAACTTTGCCGACTCGGCTTCTGGCATCTCGCGGCGGAATACACTATAAAGAACCGGCGTGGCGTAACGGTTTAGCAGAAGGTCCGTCAACATGCCGCCGATGACGACAATCGCCAAAGGCTGTTGTGACTGTGCCCCAATGCGGGTAGAGAGAGCGGCCGGGAGGAGTCCCAGAATTGCGGCCAAAGCAATCATCATCATTGGGCGCAGCCGGCTGGCTGCGGCGTGGAGGATCGCTTCTTCCATCGGCTGGCCGTTGAGCCTGAGCCGGTGAATGGAAGACACCAGCAGCAAGCTGTTCATTACTGTCACGCCGAAGATCGAGATGAATCCAACGGCGGCCGAAATGCTAAAATGAGTTTCCGTTAAGAACAGCGCCCAAATGCCGCCGCAGAACAGCAATAGCACGCTGGAAAGCACAAGTCCCACGTCGATCAACGAATGGAAGGCAAGGTAGAGCAACACAACGACCATAGTCACGGCAAGCGGCACAACCAGCAATAGGCGACCTTCGGCTTGTTGCATTTCTAGGAATTCGCCGCTCCACACCATGCGGTAGGGTGGCTTGACCAACGAAGCCGTCTTTTTCTGAGCATCCTCGACCACGCTGGCTAAATCGCGCCCACGCACTCCAAACTTGATGGCGATGAGACGTTGACCTTGTTCCCGGTAAATCTCGGAAGCGCCGGGCTGAACAAACGACCCATTGGGATCGGGGCGTCCGTCGGGGCCAAGCGGAGTCACTAGGTCGCGGAGATAGCGGCGCGGATTCCGCGAAGGATCGTTCAACAAGGCGTTGTTTGTCGAGCCTGTCGCCGCCGGCATTGCATTACTGCTGCCAAGAGATGAGGGTCCGGCTGCTGGTCCAGTTACTAGCGTGGACGAGGCGCTGGGGGCGGCATTCGATGATACGACGTTGCGAGTAATATCGACGGGAATGTTCAAAATAGCCGCCTCATCTTGCCGCAGCCGCTCCGGCCAACGCAGGGTAATATCGAAGCTACGCTCCCCTTCGATCATCTGACTGAACGCCTTGCCGCCAACCGCCGTGGCAATCACATCCTGCACATCAGCCACGTTGACGCCCCAACGGGCGCAGCGTTGGCGATCGACCGGGAACGTCAAATTCGACTGCCCCATGATATGGAACACGCCGGCGTCCACGACCCCGTCAACGCCCGAAATTGCGTGGAGTGCCTTATCACCAAGCCGCTCAAGCTCCGACAGATCGGGGCCAATGATCTTCACTGAGTTTTCACCCTTGACGCCCGAAAGTGATTCCATCACATTGTCGCGGATATTTTGCGAAAAACCCCAATCGACGCCAATTAGCGTTTTGTCCAGTTCCCGATTCATAGCCTCAACCAATTCGGGTTTCGTGCGGTGGCGCGACATGCCAGTTGGTGTTGGCCATTCCGACTGCGGCTTGAGCGCCACATAAAACTCAGAGTTGTAGAAGCCAGTGGGATCGGTGCCATCGTCCGGGCGACCGACCTGCACGATAATCGTCTCCACCTCGGGAAATTGTTTCATAATCTCCCGACTAAGTTCCGATCGTTTTCCAGATTCCTCCAGCGAAGAGTTCAAGGGGAACGTACCACGGATATACAAATTTCCCTCTTCCAGTTCGGGCATGAATTCGCGTCCGAGAAATGGCAGAATGCAAGCCGTGGCGGCTACCACTCCGGCGAACGTCCCCAGGGTCAACCAGCGATGCCTTATGCAACGTTGGAGTTGCCGCTGATAGGAACCTTGAAGCCAATGAACGATGAAGTTTTCGCCTTTGGGCTTCAGATTTCTCAGAAAGAAACTGCAAAGCACCGGCGAAAGAGTCAACGCCAAAAGCATCGCGCCGCCCAGGGCAAAGGCATAAGTATCGGCCATTGGGCCAAAGATTTGCCCTTCCGGCCCCGCCATAGTAAACAACGGCAAAAACGCGCATACCATGACTGCCGTGGAATAAAGCAGGCTGCGTTGGACCTCGTCCGAGGCGGAGATGACCCGATCCCTGATGGATTTGTCGGCATGTATACCGGATTGCAAATGGCGGTATATGTTTTCGACCATGATGACGGACGAATCGACGATAATGCCGAAGTCCACCGCGCCGATGGAAAGCAGATTGGCCGATTTTCCACGCAAAAACAACATGGAAAAAGCAAACAACAACGCCAGGGGGATATTGATGGCCACAATCAGCGCGGTTCTCACATTGCTCAGGAACATCAACAGCACGGCCGTCACCAGGGCCATGCCGATCAGCAAATTTTCCTGCACGGTGTCCGTCGTGACGTGGATCAACGATTGGCGGTCATACAGCACGTCAATTTTGACGCCCGGCAACATGCGGCCGGCTGTTTCGTTGAGTTCCTTAGTCAGCGCGGCGACATCCTGCAAAGCCGGCAGCGATTCGTCGCCTTTGCGCAACAATACGATCACTTCAATGGCATCATTGTCGTCTGTCCACTGTCGATGACCGTTTTTATCGTAAATATCGCTGCCCTTTGCGTCCTTCCGAGGCTGACTTACCAGCACCTTGCCAAGCCGTGTCTGGTTCCCCACCACAACGCCTTCGTTGCCGACGGATTGGTTCGGTTGGAGCGGTCCGCCCTCCACCACGTCGTCCACCCGTACCGGCACGTTATCCACCGAGGCCAGCACGATTTGTCGAATTTCCCGAACCCGCTGTTCCTCCTCGGCACGCAATACGTCCCGAGCCTCCGTGGGGTCTTGCAAGCCAAACGCCTTGTCCATCGGGTCTTGGCCTTGACCAATCAGACCAAGACTGCGAACAACCTGCACGGTCTCGCCGGGCGAGATGTATTGCCCTCCGATATTGGCGTTAGCGCCGGACACGGCATCCTTGAGTTGCTGAAGCGTTATCCCATACCGCCGAAGTCTCGCCGGATCGGGATGGATTTCGTATCGCTTGACCGTGCCGCCGAAGCTCACCACGTCAATGATTCGCGGGAGGCGGCGATAAAGCCGCTCCAACGTATAATCCTCCAGCGATTTTAGATCGCTGAGACTGTAGATCGGCTTGCCCGAGGCGTCCTTGGGATTTCGCAACGTGTAGCGAAAAATCTCGCCGGTGGGCGATTCGGGCGAGATTTGCGGAGTCACGCCAGCCGGTAACTGCGTAAATTGCAGCCGATTGATGACCTCTTGCCGGGCCGCCAACGGATCGACGCCGTAGTTGAATTGATTGCGGATGTGCGACAACTCGAAGAGCGATTCGCTTCGCGTATATTGAAGCCCCGGCATACCGGCCAGAGTAATTTCCAGCGGAATTGTTACCTGCCGTTCAACTTCCTCAGCCGAAGCGCCGGGGTATTGAGCGATGACCTCGATAATTGGCGGAGCCGGGTCGGGATAGGCTTCGACATTCACTTTCAGAAATGAGTAAATGCCGAACAACATGAGAGCCATGCCCAGCAGCACCACGACCAACCGGCTGTGGACTGCCCAGTGGATCAGGTTCTTAATCATGGTGTCTCCGTCTTCGTCGCGGCAGATTCAAGGCCCCGGAGTGCTTCGGACAATTGTGCCACTCCCGCACGGACGACCTGTTCGCCGACATGCAACGGTTGTGCGTTAGTGTGTCGTTTGGCAACGGTGGGATCGGACCACGCAAAAACCAGCTTGCCATCCCGTCGTGAAACCGCAATCGAACGGCGAGCGTATTCGCTCTTTGCAAATTCGGGCTGAACAAAGACAAACTGATGTTGGCCTTCTTCCACCAAAGCACTGGAAGGAATGGCCACCTCGCCTCTGACGAGAGGCAGTTCAATCTTTGCCGTAATGAATTGGCCCGCTCGCAAACGCCCCGCACGGTTATCCACCCAACCTGTCACCAAAGCGGCATGTTCGTTCGGGTCGATCACTTTGCCGATTTGCTCGAATCTGCCGGCGAGCGGCGGCTGCCCCGCGTCGCTCTGCACGGAAAGCGTCCACTGATGTTGCGACTCGGCTAAGTTATCCAGAAGCGGCAGTTGCTCCTCATAGATGTGTGCCATCACCCGTAGCCTTGATAGATCAGCAATCTTGAACAGGTCGATGTTCGTGTCTACCAGATCACCGAGAGCGATATTTTTCTCTAGGATTACACCATCCAACGGTGCCCGAACCTCCGCTCGCGCCCATCGGTGTACGTGCTCTTCAGCGATAGGCTTTGAATCGTGTCGGAGCGACTCAGCCTCGGCCCGGAGAGCGTCGATGTCTTCCGGCGGAACGCGCCATGACTGGAGTGTGCGGACTGTCCGCCCCACGGCAATCTGATCGGATTCCACCTTCCGTTGTGCTTCCCGGATGGTACGCTCCGATACCGCACCCTCGACGGATGCTTGGGTCAAGCGTTCTAGGTTCTCTTGATCTAAACGCAATTGGGAAAGGGCATCCACCAATTCGCTTTTCTTTTCTCCCTGTTCGCGGCTCCAGATCACTGCCAACAACTGGCCCTTGTGAACAGAGGCACCGAAATCCAGAGGCCGCGAGCCACCTTGGACCGTGCCGATTTCAACCACCTCACCCGCAAAACGCGAATGAACGTGTGAGAATCGGTCGGCATCGAACCCTAGACTCCCG
>CAZWNM010000058.1:0-8370 GCA_964635765.1 uncultured Planctomycetaceae bacterium
TGATCTGCCGCTCGAAGGGCTTTCGTCGGTTCGCGCGCGTTTCGATCTGATGGGGCCGGGTGAAGTTTGGCTCGACGACGTGCAGGTGTACGACCTGACGTTCAGCGTGCCTGAAATGCGCGAACTTGGAAAACTTCTCACCTTGGCCGACGTGAAACTGCAAAACGGGCAGGTGGGCGATTGCGTTCGTCTTTTGAACGGCTACTGGCCGCGATTCTTGCAAGAAAACGTGGCATTGCCGGCCAGTCCGGCGCCGGTTGATACCGCCGCCGCCAAGCCGTCGGAGGAAAGCGCCGATAAGGGCGAAAAGCCGCCCGAGCGAACCGGTTTCTTGAATCGCATGAAAGGTATGCTGCCCGAGTCGCTGCGGTTTTAGCGGCTCGTTGAAAAAGGCGATTGTTGATGCGGATGCATGATATCGTAAGTGAAGTCCTACAGCCATCCCCCCCAACAAAAGTATTGGAATTGACCGGCTGTAGCGTTTTGGGTACACTGCGGCGAATTTAACGGGGTAACAACTGTTTCGAGGGAGTGAAAGCGTCTTGTGCGGCATCGGTTCGTTGTTTCTCTGACAAGTGATATTCATGGATTGAATCTCGATATTGCCCCCATGCCTAAGTTCGAATCCGATGCGTCAGCCGTAAAGTCGCCCAGTTTTTGGGGGCGCGTCATTCACTTTTCGGCCTATCTTCCGATTGTTTTGGCGGCCGTTCTCGGCTTTGCCTGCGGCGGCCACGACGGCGTCAACATATTCTATCGGGATGACTGGGGCATCGTGCCCATCCTGTACGAACGCTATGCGAACGGAACAATGTTTGAAATCAAACGCTAGGAGCCGTTAAAATGCGATATGATCTATGCGTCGTCGGTGGATTGGGCCATGTGGGGCTGCCGCTGTCATTGGCCTTCGCCGATCGCGGACTGAAAGTCTGCGCGTTCGATATTTCACAACAGGCCATCGAAACGGTTCGAGCCGGCAAGCTGCCTTTCGTTGAATATGACGCCGAGCCAATTCTGAAAAAGGTCTTGGCCGACGGAACGCTCACCTGCTCGGATTCCGAAGATAGCATCAGCGACGCCGACGTGGTCGTGATGATTACCGGCACGCCGGTCGACGCTCATCTCAGTCCGGAGTTCGAGGCGTTGCTCAAGGTGTTTCGCTCCTATGAACATTGCCTGCGAAACGGCCAATTGATCGTCCTGCGAAGCACCGTGTATCCGGGCACGACCAAGCGGCTTTCCGAATTCCTGAAAGAAGGCGGTCTGAACGTAGATGTCGCCTTCTGCCCGGAACGCATTGCCGAAGGTTACGCCTTGCGCGAGTTGACGACGTTGCCGCACATCGTTTCGTCGATGACGGTGGCCGGCATCGAGCGGGCGAAAAAACTCTTTTCGATCCTCAATCCGGAAATCGTGGTGCTCGAGCCGCTCGAAGCCGAAATGACGAAACTTTTCACGAACGTCTATCGGTACGTCAAGTTCGCCATCGCCAACCAGTTCTTCACCATCGCCAACGAATCGGGACTCGATTACTACAAGATTCACCACGCGATCAAACACAAATATCCCCGCGCCGCTGATTTGCCGGCGCCGGGCTTCGCCGCCGGCCCGTGCCTCTACAAAGACACGATCCAACTCTCCGCGTTCAACAACCACAATTTTTTCCTCGGCCACGCCTCGCTGCTGGTCAACGAGGGATTGCCGCACTACATTGTCAATAAGCTCGGCAAGAAACACGATTTGCACCATAAAACCGTGGGCATCTTGGGCATGGCGTTCAAGGCCGACGTGGACGATTCCCGCGATTCGCTAGCCTATAAATTGCGGAAAATCCTGGCCTTTGAAACCCGCAACGTGTTGTGTTCCGACGTGTATATCAAGGAACCCGATTTCATCTCGACCGAAGAGTTGATTCGCCGGTCCGACATCGTTATTATCGGAACGCCGCATAAAGAGTATAAAACACTTCAGATCGAGGACAAAGAAGTCGTGGATATCTGGAACATTTTCGGCCGAGGATGCCAAATATGAGCGCGGACTTATCGCTGGTTTTGCCCGTCTACAACGAGGGCGACAACATCGGCCGCACGTTCGACGAGATCGAAGCCAAGATCGGCGGCGGTTACGTCAACGAGGTCGTGTTGGTCTACGACTTCGACGAAGACGACACGCTGCCTGCGGCACGCGCGGCGGCCGGCCGCCATTCGTTCCCGATCCGCTTGGTTCGCAACGCCTTCGGCCGTGGCGCGCTCGGCGCCATTCGCACCGGTTTCAAGGAAGCCACCGGGCCATTCGTGCTGGTTTGCATGGCCGACCTGTCGGACGATCTGGCCGTCGTGCCCGCGATGCTCGACAAAATGCGCGAAGGCTGCGATCTGGTTTGCGGCTCACGCTACATGCGCGGCGGGCGGCAAAACAGCAAACTCCTGCTGAAAAGCACGCTCTCGCGACTGGCCGGCGTTTCGCTCCACTATTTGGCCGGCATTCCGACTCACGACATCACGAACAGTTTCAAAATGTATCGGAAAGATTTGCTCGACCGCTTGACGTTGGAAAGCGCCGGCGGTTTCGAGGTCGGCATGGAGATCGTCGTCAAAACGTTCGCCTTGGGCGGAAAAATCGCCGAGGTGCCTTCGGTTTTCAGCGACCGCGCGGCCGGCCAATCCCGCTTCCGCATGTGGAAGTGGATGCCCAATTATCTCCACTGGTATTGGTTCGCGTTGAAAAGTCGATTCAAAAGAAAAAAAGGAAATCCTGATGGCTAAAATCTTGTCGCTGGGCGGTTGCGGGTTTATCGGGTCATACATCGTGCGGAAACTGCTCGACGAAGGGCACGAAATCACCTGCGTCGACGCCTTCTCGAAGTACGGCTACGTCGAACACGATTTTTACAAACACCCGAACTTCCGCCTCGTTTGGAAGGACGCGCGATGTCTTTATCCGCGCGATTATGACGGCTACGACGCCGTGTTGTGCCTGGCCGCGCTCATCGGCGGCATTCAATATTTCCACAAAATCCCCTATCAAATCTCGCGCGACAACACCGAGATTCTGGTCCACGCCATCGATAGCACGCTGGCCGCCGCCCCCAAGGCGACCTTCTACTATTTCTCGTCCTCGATGGTCTACGAGCGCGTGCAGCGGCCGGTGACGGAAGAAGACGCCCTGACGCAGCAGGTGCCGCTGACGAACTACGGAATGCAAAAGCTGTTCGGCGAGTTCGTGGTTCGCGGCGCGGCGAAAGAGTACGGATTGAACTATGTGATCGTTCGGCCGTTCAACGCGGTCGGCAGCGGCGAGCTACCCGATGTCAAGAGTTCCGGCGAGGCGGCGTTCGGCATGGCCCACGTCATTCCCGACTTCGTTTACAAGGCCGTCAAGCGACAATCGCCGTTCGAGATTCTCGGCGACGGCCAGCAGGTGCGCACGTTCACGCACGCCCGCGACGTGGCTGACGCCGTGGCGCTCATGCTTCGCAAGGGCGTTCGCAACGAAGACCTGAACATTTGCGGCAACGCGACGTTTTCGGTGGCCGAGTTGGCCCAAATGATTTGGCGGCGGATCAATCCGAATTTGGCGTGGCCCGGCTTTAAGAGCTTGTCGGCGCCGGCCGACGACGTGCGATTCCGAGTCGGCAAGTCGGAAAAAGCGTCGCGTCTGCTCGGTTGGACGCCGCAATGCGACATCGACGTGATTTTGGACGACACGATCCGCTTCATCCGCGAGAAGATGAAGATTTAGCCGATCGCCAGCGATTCCCAGAGTTTTTCATACGCCGAAACGGCCCGGGCGATGTCAAAATCCGTTTCGGCCCGACGGCGATTCGCGCGGCCAAGCCGGTCGGTCAACGCGGGATCGCGCAGCATGGCAACCAGCTTTTCGACAAACGCCGGCGTATCGCCGTGTCGAACCGTTTGACGTTCGGCGTCGTCGCCGCCTCCGAGCAATTCTCGAACGCCCTCGACGTCGGTCGCCAACACCGGCCGGCAACTCGCCATCGCCTCCAACACCACGTTCGGCATCCCTTCCCAAACGGACGGCAACACCACAAGACTTGCCGACGCCAAAATCTCGGGCACGTCGGCTCGGCGGCCGGCGAAATGCACGCGATCGGCAATGCCGAGCGATCGGCAAGCCGCTTCGAGCGTGCCGCGTAATGGCCCTTCGCCGACGAAGAGCAAATCGCAGTCGGGCAATTCGGCCAGCCAACGCGGCGACATTTCGAGGAGCCAATCGACGCCCTTCTGCCATTCCAACCGTCCGACAAACACCACCGCGCGACGGTCGGCTGCGATGCCGAACTGCCGCAAATCTGCCGCTTTCGGGGCGGGGTATTTTTCCAGATCGACGCCGTTCGGAATCACGACGAGTTTTTCCGGCGGCAAACCGGCCACGATGGCGGAAAAATCGGCCACCGACCGGCTGACGCAAACATAGCGATCGACCCAGCGATCGGTGAAGCGGTCGAGCCGCAGGTGCCAGCCGGCCGCCCGTTCCGCCACGCGCACGCCCGAAACAACCGCGCCGACGCCCGCCCGACGTGCGGCGATTCGGCCCAAAATGTTGGCGTGGAAAAGAAATGTTTGGATAACATGCGGCCTTTGGGCAAGCAGCAGCCGTTTTAACCGGCACACGACGGCGGGAAACTGCCAAATGCTTCGGCCGCCGAGAAAATGGACTTCGACCCCAGCCGCCCTGAGCGCCGGCACGCAGGAGGCTTCCTCATCCGCTGGCGGCGGGCCAAGGCTATAAACGACCGGCGAAAAACGGCTGCGGTCAAGACGCACGGCCAGCTCGGTCAAGCAACGTTCGGCGCCGCCGATATCAAGCTCGGTAATGCACAAGGCAACGCGAATGTTCGTCGGGATATTCGGCATGTCAATCGTGCAACCGTTTTCCGCCGTCCCCCTGCAAATCGACGGTCAAGAGGCGTATACTCGATTTCAACAAGATAAAAGGATACCGCAATGTCGGAATTGGCGAAATACGATTATGAACTTCCGAAAGAACTCATCGCCCAACAACCGGCGGTTTGCCGGACCGACGCCCGGCTGCTGGTGGTCGATCGGCGGCAAAATACGCTGACGCACAAGCACGTCCGCGATTTGCCGGAAATGCTTCGGAAAAACGATTGTCTGGTCGTCAACAACACGCGCGTGGTGCCCGCCCGGCTCTTGGGACATCGTAACGCGACCGGCGGCCACTGGGAAGGGCTTTTCTTGGAGACCAATCCCGACGGTCTGTGGCGGCTGATGTGCCAAACCCGTGGAAAACTCCAGCCCGGCGACGTGATTACGCTCACCAGCGCCGTCAATGCGGAAGATGTGGAGTTGGAACTGGTCGCCAAAGAGCCGGACGGCACGTGGATCGCCCGGCCGCGGTCGGACCAAGAAGCCTTCGCGCTGCTCGATAGGGTCGGCCGCATGCCGTTGCCGCCGTACATTCGCAAGGGGCAAATGGTCCGCGCCGATCGGGAGAATTATCAAACGGTGTACGCGAAAGTGCCCGGCGCCGTGGCCGCGCCGACCGCCGGACTGCATTTCACCGCCGCCCTGCTCGAACGCTTGGCCGACGGGGGCGTGGAGCTTTGTTCGCTCACGCTGCATGTCGGCGCCGGCACGTTTCGGCCCATCGCGACCGACACGCTCGCCGAACATCCGATGCACAGCGAATGGGCGAATCTCCAGCCGGCGGCGGTCGATCGCATCGCAGCGTGCCGTGAGCGCGGCGGCCGCACGGTGGCGGTGGGCACAACGTCGATGCGCGTTTTGGAAACGGCCGCGGCCGACGGCTGCCTTCGCCCCTTCACCGGCAACACCGATCTTTTCATTCGCCCGCCGTATGAATTCCATGCTGTCGATGTACTTTTGACTAATTTTCATCTCCCCCGCACGACGCTTTTGGTTTTGGTCCGCACGTTCGGCGGCGACGAGCTGATTCGCCGTGCCTACGACGAAGCGATTCGCGAGCGCTACCGCTTTTACAGCTACGGTGACGCGATGCTGATTTTGTAGCGACAGTCCCAAAGTCCCCTCTCCCTCTGGGAGAGGGTTAGGGTGCGGGCTGTTTGCCGAAGTTTCATCTCCCCTTTGGAAAAAAGGAATTGCCATGGAAAAGACTTTTTCGAGCTTCATTCTGTTGAGTCTGTTGATTGGATTCCCGTGGAGCGCGGCGTGCGACGCCGCGGGACCTGTCCGCCCCCATTATGTTGTTCGAGACGATACCATCATTTTCACGTCGGAGGCAACAGACAGCGATCTCGTTATCCTGGATAGCCATCCCGAACTGAGGACTATTGACCTTGGCGGCAGCGGACCATGGTGCGGCCCCGATCCACGCGGATTTCCGATAAAAATTACCAATGTCGGTTTTGCCCACATCGTCAACTGCAAGAACCTTGAAACCCTCCGCTTCGGTTTTACACAACCGCATCAGGTGACGGACGACGGCCTTAAATCCCTCGAAGGGCTCAAGAAACTTCGCGTCATCCAATTCGGCGTCACGCCATTTACCAGCGCTGGTTTGTCTCATCTGGCCGGTTTGATCAATCTCGAGGAACTCTGGCTCGACTTCAACCCCCAATATGACGACGACGCCATGATTCCTATTGCCAAGCTCCAAAAACTGCGGGTGCTTCGCTTCTTTACAGCCGCGATCACGGATGCCGGCTTGACCAAAATCAAAGACCTTACGCAACTTGAAGACCTGCAACTCGGCAAATCCCGCGTGGGCAACGACGGGCTAAAGATCATCGGCGGTTTTACCAAACTGAAAACACTCGACCTTCAGCATACCCGCGTCACCGACGCCGGCTTGGCGTATTTGAAGCCACTTACGAAACTCGAATGGCTGTGCCTGGAGGGAACTGCGGTCCGGGGCAAGGGCCTTGCCAATATCGCGAATATGACGGCCATGAGATGGCTAATCCTCAACGAGACACGAGTCGATGACGCCGCTCTCGATCATTTGCAAAAAATGGCGGCTTTGACAACCGTCTACCTCGCCGATACTCGCGTTACTGACATCGGCGTGCGAAAACTGGTCCGGTTTGAAAAGATCGACAGCTTAAAACTCAATCATTTGCCGCTGACCGACGATGCCGTCGATTCCCTTCTCAAAATGAAGTCGCTCAAAACGCTCGAAATGAACGGCACGAAGATCAGCGATGCCGGAATTCGCTGCCTCGAAAAAGCCGGCATAGGATTCGTTAATCGAGGGCCATGACAGACCGTGTAATGCAAAGGCAAAACGCATTATAGTTCGTGGAAATATCAATGCCCTCACCCTAACCCTCTCCCAAAGGGAGAGGGGACGTGGGGATCCGATAAAGCACCGCGAGCCAGACGGTTTGCTCGCCGGGCGAGGTCGATGCGACGCGATGGCGACAATGGGCGGGAATGTGCAGATAATCGCCGGGACCAAGCTCGACCGGCTCCGGTTGGCCCTCGAATTCAACAGCGGCGCCGCCCGACAGCACGATCACCCATTCGTGCTCTTTTTGATCGTACCAAAATCCTTCAGGCGACCGTTGCGCCTCGGACACGATCCGCTCGATCCGCAAGTTTTTCACGCGTAAAAGCGTAGTGACAAGTTCGTCAGCGAGCGGCGAGGGAATCGCGGCGAAAAGATTTTCCGATTTCATGTTTTTAATTAACCACGTTCTGCGGCGTTCCGGCCAGAAATGCGCAGATGTTCGCAACAACCACGTCGAGCAATCGCTGCCGCGCGGCGAAACTGGCCCAGGCGATGTGCGGGGTAATGAAACAATTGGGCGCGGCAAACAATGGATTGTCGGCCGGCGGCGGCTCGACGGAAAGCACGTCCAAACCGGCGCCGGCAATCTGTCCGGCTCGAAGCGCCGCGGCCAACGCCGGCTCATCGACCAATGGTCCGCGGCCCGTGTTGATCAAATAGGCCGACGGCTTCATTGTCGCCAGCCGCTCGGCATTGACGAGTCCTTGCGTGGCCGGCGTGAGCGGACAATGCAAACTCACGACGTCGGCTTGGCGGAATAGTTCGTCGAGTTCGACGAATCGCACCCCCTGCGGCGGCACGGCCGGCGGCCGCGGCGCGTAGGCGATCACGTTCATGCCGAACGCTCGAGCGAGCTCGGCCACCGCGCGGCCGATCCGCCCGAAGCCGACGACGCCCATCGTTAAGCCGGCCAACTCGACCAGCGGAAAATCCGAATAGGCGAAATCGGCGCTCCGGCTCCATCGGCCGGCCGTCACGCCTTGCGCATGATCGGCCACGCGGAATGTCAGATGGAGCAGGTGGGCGAAAACTATTTGCACGACCGACGGCGTCGCGTAGGCGGTGTATAGCGACAATTAGTTTTCCGGTCTGACGACAATTAGAATTCCCGGTTGG
>CAZWNM010000059.1:0-8349 GCA_964635765.1 uncultured Planctomycetaceae bacterium
GGAGACAAGAAGTCGCTAGGCGCAAAACCGTCATTAGGTCCGACCTTGCGGCGTAATGCAACAATGTCTGCGGCACCCCCCATGTGGTGATTTCCAAGTCTCAGCCCCGCGATGGTATTTCGTTGACACCAAGTGGTAGTCTGGGTAAAATGTGGGGATAGACCCCGGCTTAAAGAGTTTTGCCGTGTCTTCATATTTTTCGGGGTAAACTATCGGGATGGAAGAGGCGTTCTCCACAGTGTCGCGGTCGGCGCGGACGCTTGTGTCATTATTGCTTAACTGCTGAGGAGCAAGTTCACTCATGGCCCGCGAAAATCAAGGTCTCCAAATCGCCCTGATCGTGTTCGTCGTGTTCGCTATCATCTTGGGCGTGACGACGTATATCGGCTTTAAGAACGCGGACGAGGCGCAGCGTGGAAAAGCCGCCGCCGACACTGCGATGCAAAAGAGCGAGAAAGACCTTGGGGACTCCAAGACGAACATCGAGGAATTGAAGCGGATCATCGGCGTGGCGAAGACCGAGTCGGTCGCTTCGGTGCAAGAGACGTTTAAGAAGGACATGGCCGTGGAGAAATACGGCGCGGGTTTTCCCGATGAAGTCCGTTTCTATCATCCGATTTTGGAGAAGATGCAAAAGACGATCGGCGATTTGAACGACGAATTGACGGCCGCCAAGGCCGACATTCCGAAGTTGGTTGCAAAGCATACGGCGTGGGAAGCCGCCCGAGACGAACAACTCAAGCAGTACCTAACCGAAAAAGACAAGGCAGTGCAGGATTTGGCCGCGTTGCAAGCCGAGTATAGCACCGATCGCGATCGGAAGAACGAAGAAGCGAAAAAAATGAACGACGATCTGGTTGCCGCCCGCAAGGAAATCACCGGCACCAAGGACAAGGCCACGGAGCAAGTCAAGAAGGCGGTTGAGCGGGCGGCGTTTCATCAAGAGGTTGCGCGGAAGCAATCGGAGAAGATTGAACAGTTGACCTCCGATAAGATTACGACGGCCAACGGCGAGATCAGTTGGGTCAACCAGCGGAACGCCACGGTGTGGATCAATCTCGGCCGCGCCGACGCCCTGACGCGCCAAATTACGTTCAGCGTGTGGCCGTCCGACATCACCGACATGTCGTCGAGCAGGAAAAAAAAGGGCAGCATCGAGGTCACGCAGATTATCAGCGACCATTTGGCCGAAGCGCGGATCATCGACGACACGCCGATGAATCCGATGTTGCCGGGCGATAAGATTTTCACGCCGCTTTGGAACGCCGGCGTGAAGCGCCACTTCGCCCTGGTCGGACTCATCGACACCCGCGGCAACGGCCAGAGCGATTTGCAAACCGTCATGAATCTCATCACGGCCAACGGCGGCGTGGTCGATTGCTACGTCGCCGACAGCGGCAAGAATAAAGACAAGCCGGTCGGCAAGATCACCGTCAACACCAACTGCCTCATCATGGGTTCGGCGCCCTCCGACACGAGCACTACCCAGCAAGTCGCCACGTTCAGCAAACTCCTAAACGAAGCCGACGAGCTTCGCATTCAGAAAAAGCAACTCGGCGATTTCCTGCAACAAGTGGGTTGGAAAGACGTCACGCCGGTGGTCCGCTACGGGCCGGGCGCCAATCCCGACGATTTCATCACCCCCGTCGCGCCGGGCATGCAGCAGAAGTCTACGGGCAGCGTCACCGACTTGTACCAAAAACGCCAACCGCCGACAGGTGCGACGCCGGCGACTACTACCCCGCCGCCGGCGCCCACGCCGACACAAGGCGGCGGCCGTGCCGGCGGCATGTACTACAAGTATTAGCCGTCATGATGGACGCTCCCGAAAATCCCGCCGCGGCGAAACTCGTGGTGTGCGAACGCACCGGACGCTGGGCCACGGCGTTGCGGCGGGAACTGGCCGCCTCGGGCGTTCGCGTTTGGGAAACCCGATCGCTGGCCGATTGCCGCCTGGAATTGCTCGAACACACCGCCTCGTTCATCGTCGTGGAGCTTGAAAAAGACATCGGCGGCATGTTGCGGTTTCTGGCCGCCGAGCGACGCCGTTTTCCCGCCGCGCGGCTGGCCGTGGCGGCCGATCGTTCCCTGGTTGAATGCGAGGCCGCGTTGCGCGAGGCCGGCGCGGTTCATTTTCTGTGTTCGCCGCGCGGCGTCGGACTTTTGGCTCGTCTGGCCTGCCGCCATCTGGCTCAAATCCCGCCGCCGCCGCAAACCTTGACCGAGCGCATTTGGGCAAGTCTGCCCTGGGGCGAGCGACGCATCACATCCCGATCATCTTCATCGCCGCTTGAATGATGGTGAGCAGCGATCGCGCGGCGGCCTCGGAATTTTGGGCAATGGCCAAAACAATGAAGAAAAGCCCCAGCGCGCCGGCGGTAACCATGGTGAGACCGCGCGGATTGCGTGTTCGCGTTTCAGTCGCCAACGCCGCGTCGAGCGCGACTTCCAATCGCCGCCAGCCCGCGCGGCTTTGACGCCCGCTGGCTGAAATAAGCGATACGGTCAGCAACGGGGCGAAGGCGTCGATGTACAACTGCACGCCCAAGTCGTGAAGGACCAGCCCATCGCCCGCCCAATGGGCGTCGACGTCGAGTTGCTGAACCACCTCGGCCAACACGGGACGGAGCTTGTCGATCGAGATGTTGTAGACGATCAATCGCGGCCGAAGCGACAACAGCCACAGTAAGACGCATAGGAAATAAAGCCCCAACAGCAAGACCCAAACGACCGTGCCAAACTTTACGGCCGCCTCGAACGGGAAAAACAGTTCAATGGGGCCGACGATCACCAAACCGGAAACGGCCAGGGCCAAGGCGGCGGCGTCGCGGGCGCCGGAGACCAGCAAGGGCCGCCGACCCAGATTGACGAAACCAAGCAGCAATAGATAAACCGCCACGGGGCCGAACGCCACATACAATCGAAACGGGTCCATCGGCGAAATCCTTTGGAAAAAGGCAAACAACCAGTCGCTATTTTATCGGCTAGAATCGCCGCCGGCTAGCAGCCCGTTGAAAAAAGGCTCCGCCGCCGGCGCCCGGCAGCGCCGGCTTTGCTTCCGGCTATTGTTTCACCTGGAACAATCTGCCACAATAAACTTTCGAAAACGGTGTGGCGAAGCTCGAACGACGCGAGGTTTTTCATGGCGACTGTGGCATATCTCGATTGCGGCAGCGGAATCAGCGGCGATATGACCCTCGCCGCGCTGGTCGATGCGGGCGTTGAACTCGCGGCGCTCAATGCCGCCATCGGCTCGCTCGGGTTGCCGGGCTGCCGGCTGCGCGCGGCGGAAGTCCGAAAAAACGGCTTTCGGGCGACGCAAATCATCGTCGACGCCCAACACGAACACACCCATCGCCACCTGCACCATATCCTCTCGATGATCGAGGCCGGGCAGCTTAGCCCCCGGCAAAAAGAAACCGCCCAAAAGATTTTCGTCCGGCTCGCCGAGGCCGAGGCGAAAGTCCACGGAACCACGCCCGAGGAAGTGCATTTTCACGAGGTCGGCGCGGCCGATTCCATCGCCGATATTGTCGGCGCAGCCGTCGGCTGGGATTTGCTGGGCGTCGATCGCATCCTCGCGTCGCCGGTGCCGACCGGCAACGGCAACATCACCATCATGCACGGCGAAGTGAGCATTCCAGCCCCCGCCACGGCCGAACTGCTTCGCGGCATTCCGCTGGCTGAATCGAACGCGCAAGGAGAATTGACCACGCCGACCGGCGCGGCGATCTTGGCGACGTTGGTCGATTCGTTCGGTCCCCTGCCGGCGATGACCGTCCGACGCATCGGCTACGGGGCCGGGCAGAAAGAGTTCGCCGGGCGGGCGAATATCTTGCGGCTCTTGATCGGCGAAACGGCCGCGGCCGAGAATGAAAACAACGCCGATCAGGTTTGCGTGCTGGAAACGAACCTCGACACCGCGAGCGGCGAGTTGATCGGCTACTGCGCCGAGCGATTGTGGGAAGCCGGCGCGCTCGACGTGTATACGACGGCCATTCAGATGAAAAAAAACAGGCCCGGCGTCAAGTTGACGGTTCTTTGCCGGCCGGACATGGCGGCGGCCGTCGAAGACATTCTTTTCCGCGAAACGGCCACGCTGGGCGTTCGGCGATGGACGGCCGCGCGCACGGTGCTTGCCCGTCAGCCGCACGGCGTCGAGACGCCCTGGGGCCTTGTGGAAGGCAAGATCGCTTGGCTCGGCGACGGACGGCCGCGATTCGCACCCGAGTTCGAGTCGTGCCGCCGCATCGCCATTGAGCGACAGGCGCCGCTCGGCGACGTTTACGAGGCCGCGCGAAAGGCGTTTGACGCGAACGCCGTGGAGCGAAAGTAGACCGCTCGACGGGTTTCCATTCGCTCCTCGTTATCTTTTTTTGCCCTTGAAACCGGCCGGTTAGTTCATTGGCAATACAGCACACCATAGGGGGTTAGGAAAACCACTTGCGGTTTCGCTGCAAATGACGAATGGAAGCAAATTCGCGCTTTCTGTAACCGCTAGACGTTCTCGCGCGTATACATTGGCGAGTCGCAACGTTATTCTAATCGTGTTGGTTCAGCAAGAAAGGCGACGGCTGGAAACAAATCACCGTCCGCCGCGCCAGTTGCTCGCTCGATACCTCGGAAAAGAAAAATATGAGCGAAATTGCGATTGCCACCCTGTCGTATGGCGGAGATAATGGTCTGATGCGCCCAACGCCGCGTCACCGATAGCCGTTCGGATGGTGTACATTTTCATAGTATAGGGCATGGTATATCGAATGGAAGGGCAAGCATGATGAGTTTTTTATCTTCCAGCGAAGCCGTAAGCGGTTTTTTTATCTCGAATCCCCAATCCCTAATTCCTCGCCGCTCGCGCGGGAGCCGAGGTTCCGCCGCTGCACGCACCGACGCCGCGGCCAAAAACGGTTTCACGCTCGTCGAGCTTCTCGTGGTTGTCACGATCATCGCCGTCCTGGTCGGGCTGCTGTTGCCGGCGGTTCAAGTGGCGCGCGAATCGGCTCGCCGCCTGCAATGCGGCAACAATCTGCATCAGATCGGGATTGCGGTGGATCTGTATGTCGACAGCCAGGGCATCAACGGGCGATATCCCGACGCCGCCATGATGCCGAGCGTGCCGGTTTCGGCCAGCGGCGGCACGAGAACGAGTTTGCGCAACGCCTTGGCGCCCTATATCGAACAAAGCGGCCAAATTTTTTGTTGCCCCGACGACACGTATTATATCACCATTACCAGCAGCGGAAGCACCACCGGCGGAACCGGCTCGTTCGAACTTACCAACGGAACCGGCACCTACTACACGAACGAAGGGCTTAGCTACCAGTACGATCGGTTTAAGCTTGTTGATGATACGATAACGCCGCCAAAGGGAAAAACCCGCATCGAGTCGCTTTCCATAACATTCGGGCGGAACGCTGGATCGAAGACCCCATCTTCCGAACTGGACATCGCCTGCGACTTTTGCGCGTTCCACGGCGGCATCGGCACGACCGGGACGTTCAATTTCCTATTCGCCGACGGGCACGTCGACGACCAGTAATCCATTTCTCCATTTCCGAAGGTGCGAACATGACGAAACGGAAAAAAATCAGCATCGGCGTCTTAGCGGCGCTGTTATTTCTCGGCGTCGGTTGCTATCTCGCCTTTGGCCGCGGTTCGGTCCAATACCGAAAAGTCCAGGCAATGATCGACAATATACCGCGGCCCGCAGATGGCGGCATGCCTCCGCGGCAAGACCGGCCGAAATTCGACGATTTGCTCAAGGAAGTCGACAAACTCAGCGATCTGGAAAAATTGAGGCTCTTCCTCAGCCATCGCCAAGAATTCGAACGCCGCAGTGTAACGGAAACGCAACGGTATTTCGCGCTCTCAACCGAGGACAAGAAAAAGTTCATGGCCGAAAGGGTTCAAGAGGATGAGCAGCGTCGCAAGGAGAGGGAGGCGAATCAGTCGAAAGACAAATCGGGCAATCCCAATCCGTCGCGTGGCGGATTCGGCGGCCCCGGCGGACCCGGCGGCGGTCAACCGCAAACCGCCGCCCAGAGGAGACAGCGTCAAATCGACATGATGAGCCACGTTTCGCCGGTCCAGCGGGCGCAGTGGATGTCGATGCGAAACGACATGGTCCAGGCCCGCGCGGCCGCCGGTCTTCCCCCGATGCCCCAAGGCCGTTCGCCGCGATAACTGGAGAGGAACTTAACCCCTAGTTCCTAGCCCCGCGCCGCGATAACTCATGTCGAGCAGGTCCATCGGGTGCATCGCCAACACCGGCAACCCACGCCGCCGAATCTCTCGCTGTATCTGCAACAGGCAGCCGACGTTCGACGCCAACACGATCTGCGCGCCGGTGCGGACGACGTTGTCGATCTTCCGCGCGGCAAGCCAATCCGCCATCGCGGCTTCGCTGATGTTGTACGTGCCGGCCGAGCCGCAACACGTGTCGCTCTCCGCCAACTCGCGCAACTCCAAACCAGGTATTGCCGCCAAAATCTTCCGCGGCGCGGCCGTGATGCCTTGCGCATGGGCCAAGTGGCAAGCGTCGTGATACGTCGCCACGGCGTCGATGCGGCCTAGCGGCGGAATCAAGCCGATCTCGTCCAAAAACTCGTTGATGTCGCGCACCTTCGCCGCGAACTTCGCGCGATGCGGCTGGAGGCCATCGTGCCAATGAAGGCCGTATTCCTTCATCATCGCGCCGCATCCGGCATGATTCACCACGATCGCATCGTAGCGGTCCAACTCGAACGCCACGAGGTTCGCGTCCGCCAAGCGTCGGGCTCCGCGGCTGTCGCCCGCGTGAAAATGAATCGCGCCGCAGCAACCTTGCTCGGGCGGAACGAACACGTCGCAGCCATTCTGCTGCAACACGCGGGCCGACGCCCAATGGGTCGGCCGAAAAACGGCGTCGGCAACGCATCCGACGAAAAACGCCACGCGAGCCCGCTTCCGCCCGACGGCCGGCAGAAACCGCGGCAGCCGCGGGCCTTGTTTCACCGGCGGCGGCAACAGCGAAACCACCCTAGCGAGCCGGCCCGGCAGCCATTGCAACAATTTCAGCCGCTCGGCCAAATCGAACACCCCCAGCCGCTGCAACATTCTCGCCGGCCCGAGCAATCTCCGCATTCGGTCGGAATGTGGGAACAGCCGGAAGAGAATCTGATCGCGGAACCAATCGTATTTCACTTCCATCCGTGTGTCCGCTTGCCGGACCGCCAGCCGAAACGGCTCGATCAACCGGCCGTACTCGACGCCCGACGGGCACGCGGTTTCGCACGCGCGGCAATCGAGGCACAATTCCAAATGCCGCCGCATCCGTTCGGTGAGCGGCATTCGGCCCTCGGCCACCATGAGCATGAGTTGAATCCGGCCGCGCGGCCCGTCGTTTTCATCGCCCGACTCCTTGAACGTCGGACAACTCGACGTGCATAGCCCGCAATGCACGCAGCGCAGAAACCGATCGGGGGCGATCTCCGCGGCGGGATTGGCCGGCTTGTTCGGGTTGTCGAAATCGTCGGGCGTCATGGAAAAATCATTGTGGAAATCGGCCTGGATTCAATACATTCTTCGGATCAAATCGCTCCTTGATCGCGCGTGCAATGCGCAACGCCGGACTTGACGTGCCCTCGCCGCTCGTCCCTCGTCCCTCGCCGCGCACGTGAATGATTCCATCGCCGGCGTGAGCGTGAACCGCACACTCCGGCGACTCGCGACGAAGTTCGCGCACCGTGTGAACCAATTCGCTCGGTAAACCAAAAATCGTCTCGTCGGCCGCAAACGCAGTCACCCAACGCCAGTAGCGATCGTCAGGCAAGCGCGGCGTGATCGCGGGAGAGGTCATTCCGAGCGATTTCCATTCCTTGGCCGTCCGATCGAGCATCCACGCGACCTCGACGGCCGCGCCCTCGAAACCGACGCACAACCGCGCGACGTTCTTGCGGTCGATCGCGCCACACAACGGATTCTCTTCCGCCGAATGTCCGGCCTCGAGTTCGACCGAAACCGGCTGCACCGGCAAATGAACCAGCGCGGCCAAGAGCGTTTCGGCCAGTTCGAAATCGCGCACCTCGCACGCCAACAGCGCCGACGTTTCCGGCATTGGGCGAACCATGAGCGTGGCTTGCGTGATGATGCCGAGCGTGCCGAACGACCCGGCCATCAGGCGGCACATATTGTAGCCGGCGGCGTTCTTCACCACCCGGCCGCCGCCCAAGAAGATCGTGCCCAAGCCGTCAACCGCTGAAAATCCCAATAAATAATCGCGCATTGTGCCGTAGCCGAATCGTCGCGGTCCGGCGGCGTTCGCGTCGATCGCCTCGCCGACGGTCGCTCGCTCCGGCCGCGCCACATCGA
>CAZWNM010000060.1:0-8242 GCA_964635765.1 uncultured Planctomycetaceae bacterium
TGCACACCTGGCTGCCGCTGGCGCACGTCGAAGCGCCGACGGCTGGCAGCGTGCTGTTGGCCGGCGTGCTGCTGAAAGTCGGCCCCTACGGCTTCCTGCGATTCTGCCTGCCGATGACGCCGGCGGCCGTCGTGACGCTCATGCCGTGGCTTTTGTGGATTTCGCTGGCCGGCATTCTTTACGGGGCGCTCGTGGCGTTGGCCCAAAGCGACATCAAGCGGTTGGTCGCCTATTCCAGCGTCAGCCACTTGGGCTTTTGCATGTTGGGCATTTTTGCCGCCAACGCGCTGAGCGTCCGCGGCGGAACGCTGCAAATGATCAGCCACGGCCTGGCGACCGGCGGCCTTTTCGCCGTGGTGGGAATGCTCTACGAGCGGTTTCACACGCGCGAGATGCGCGATTTCGGCGGGCTGGCCGCTCGAATGCCGCGACTGACGTTCTTCGCGTTCATTTTCGCGTTGTCGAGCATCGGGTTGCCCGGCTTGGCCGGTTTCGCCAGCGAATTTCCGCTCTTGGCCGGCATTTTCCAGCACGGCTGGGCCAGCGGCGCCGCCGACGGCTGGCAGCTTCGCACGATTGCCGTATTGAGCTTCGGCGGCGTGATTCTCGGCGCGTGGTACATGCTTTCGATGTGTCGGCAAGTGTTTTTCGGACCAATGAAAGGCTCATCGGGTGCCACTGCTGGCTTGTCCAGCAGTGCATCGGAAAGCCATCGCAAAAACACTGCTGGGCAAGCCAGCAGTGGCATCCAACCGTCCGACGGCCCTCACCCTAACCCTCTCCCAAAGGGCGAGGAGACCGATACCATTCATGATCTTTCGGCGCGCGAGGTGTTTTGTTTGGCCCCGTTGGCCGTTATGATTCTGTGGATCGGTTTACAGCCGCAGTTTTTCTTTAACCGGATGGGACCGACGCTCGATCAACTAACGGCGTCGGTGCGGCAAGCGGCTCTTCCTACCCACTACCCACTACCCACTACCCACTAGTCCATGTCGCCCCTCGCCCCGGAAATCACGATCTTCACGGCCGCCGTGTTCATCTGCATGGGCGGAACGTTCGCGGCCGGCCAGCGAATCTGGCGATGGATCGCCGGCGCGGCCCTGCTCGCGGCAGCCGTCATGCTCTGGCGGCAACCGACGCCGGGCGGCATCGCCTCGCTCCAGTTCGACGCGCTGGCCCAATTCGGCCGCCGGCTCGCCCTGGGGCTTGGCGCGTTGCTGCTCTTGACGGCCTCGCGCCCACGTCCGACCGCCACGGCGGAATACGTCGGGCTGACGCTCTTGGCCATCGCCGGCACGATGCTTTCCTGTGTCGCCGGCGACCTCGTGCTGCTGTTCGTCGCGCTGGAATTGATCTCGATTCCCACCTATGCCCTGTTGTATCTCGGCCGCCGCGACCAGGCGTGTCAGGAATCGGCCGCAAAGTATTTTTTCTTGAGCGTGCTGGCCTCGGCGATTCTTTTGTACGGCTTTAGTTTTCTGTACGGCGCGGCCGGCACGACCGACTTGGCCGCCGTACGAGCAGCATTGGAATCGAAGAACTCGTTGCCGCCGGGCTTTTCGACGTTTGCGAAATTGGCCGTCGCCTTGATCTTCGCCGGGCTGTGCTTCAAAATCGCCGCCGTCCCGTTCCATTTTTACGCGCCCGACGTGTATCAGGGCACGACACACCCGAACGCGGCGTTGCTGTCGGCGCTGCCGAAATTGGCCGGATTTTGGGCCATGACGCGAATCCTCGTCATCACGATGCCAAAGGCGACGCCGCACGCTTGGCAGCTCGTGCTGGTCGCCGCCGTTCTCACCATGACGCTTGGCAACACGCTGGCGTTTTGGCAAACCGACCTGCGCCGCTTGCTGGCCTATTCGTCGATCGCCCAGGCCGGCTACGTGCTGCTGGCGTTGGCGGCGGCAATGGTTTCGTCGCCGGGCGACAGCGCAGCCGCATGGAACGGCATCGACGCCCTGGGATTTTATGTGGCCGTTTACGCGTTGGCCACCATCGGCGCGTTCGCCATGCTGGAACACTTGGGCCGCGCGGATCGAAGCCTCGATGGCGTCGATGAACTTGCCGGCCTGGGCGTCACGCGCCCTCTGGCCGCGGCAGTTGTGGCCGTGTGCATGTTCAGCTTGGCCGGCATGCCGCCGCTTGCCGGTTTTTGGGGAAAGCTGATGATCTTCGGCAGCGCGTTGTCGATCGACGCGCCGGACGCCCGATGGTGGTTCGTCGGGGCGGCCGTCTTGGGCGTGTTGAATGCCGCGGCCGCGGCGGCGTATTATCTCCGCGTGGTCGCCGTCATGTATTTCCGCACGCCCTTGGCCACGCCTCGCGCCGAAGGCGGCCGCGGCGCCTTGGCGGCCGCCGTGCTATGTGCGGCGTTGGTCGTGGCGGGATGGATCGGGCAAGGGTTCAGGGTTCAGGGTTCAGGCGCGAGGCCAGGGGCGCGTGGCGACAGACCGGAGATCAGCGTTCAGAAACGCGAAGCGGCGGCGCTTGCACCGCGCGTTGTTCTAATCCCTAATCCCTAATCCCCCCATAAAAAAAGCCGCCACCCTAGTCTGCCCCGACTGGGGGTGGCGGCATCAACAAGATTCCTGCCCCAAATGATTCCTGCCCCACGCACCTTTCTGCCCGCACACACGTCTGCCCCGACATTTTCCGCCCCTGGCTACTTTACCCTGCCCTAACGCTGCTGCTATTATCGAGGGTGTCAGTGACAACCAGTTGTCACTGTGGTATGAAATAATGGCGTTAATGCGAAAAAAGCTACCAACAACATCGACATTCGGAATTCCTTCGCATGGCTTCCAGCCGTACCCGCACCGCCGACCTGATTCGCGTGCTCAACGCCGCCGAGCAACCGGTCTATGTATTGGACGAGGATTTTGCGGTTATTTTCGTGAATCGGGCGTGCCGGACGTGGCTCGGCGAGGCGGAGGCCGACGCGATTTTGGGCCAAAAATGCGTCTATCGCTCGACCGCTGACGCCGGGGAAACAAGCCTCGCCGCCGCACTTTGCCCGCCGCCGCAGGTTTTGGCGGGCGAAATCGTCACGGCCACGGTCAGTCGGTTTGCGGAAGATGGGCAAGCTGGGTGCCGTCGTGCCCGATTTTTGCCGCTCGGCCTTGAAAACGGCACCATTTTCGCCGTCGTGGCCATTTTGGAAATGGACGATCGGTCGCCTGACGCCGCCGCGGACGATCCGGCTCCCGCCGATCCCGGCGAGGCCGGCCCGATCGCCTTGCACGAGCAGATTCGGCGGTTTCGCCGCGAATCGGCCGCTCGCTACGGTTTGGACCGCTTGTTCGGACGCGGCCCGGCTGTCGCGTTGGCCCGGCGTCAAGCCGAATTGGCCGTGGCGGGCCGGGCGAACGTGCTGCTGGTCGGCCCGTCGGGCAGCGGCCGCCGGCATTTGGCCGCCGCCATTCATTACGCCGCGAATCCGCCGGCCGCCGCCAGCGCCGCGCTTTCCGGCGAATTGACCCCGTTGGATTGTTCGCTGCTTGGCAACGATATGCTCGACGCGACCGCGTCGGCCCTGGCGCGTGGAATCCAGCGAAGCGAGTTGGCGACGTCCTGCACGCTCCTGTTCCATCGGATCGACGAGCTTTCGGCCGAAATGCAGTTTCGATTGGTGGAGTTTCTCGGGCGGCGGCCGCTGCGATGCCGGTTGACGGCCACGGCGTCCGAGCCGCTTTTGGAATTGGCGCGTCGCGGCAAATTCCACGCGGAATTGGCTGCGTTGTTCAGCACGGTGACGATTGTCTTGCCGCCGCTGGCCGAGCGGCGCGAGGATTTGCCGCTGTTGGCCCAGCTTTTCGTGGAAGAGTGGAACGCGGCGGAATCGCGGCAATTGGGCGGTTTTTCGCACGCCGCGCTCGATCGCCTCGACGCCTACGCCTGGCCCGGCAACGTGGCGGAATTGGCTGAAGCGGTGGCGGAAGCATGCCGCCGGGCGGCCGGCCCGATCATCGACGTCGGCGACTTGCCCGACCGGTTGCAGCTAGCGGCCCAAGCGGCGGCGCATCCGCGCCGGGTCGAGGAGACAATCGTTTTGGACGAGTATCTCGCCCGAGTCGAGCGCGAGTTGATCCGGCGCGCATTGGCTCGCGCGAAGGGCAACAAAGCCCGCGCCGCCCGATTGCTCGGCGTCACCCGGCCGCGCTTGTATCGTCGCATGGTGCAGTTGGGGCTGGAATCGTAAGTCGCTCGTCGTCCGCATGCGCCAGGTGCGGACTAAAAAAAACGCGGGGCGACGTTTTCCACTCCCTGTTGCAAAAAGGCAACGTAGTGTAATGTATGGACTTGCAAAGCGTGTGAACCTGGCGAAACTGGCTTGATCTTGAGGACAAGAAACGGCGATGATGGCGGAAATTCAACGAACCCGGCGACGGCTCCATGTCGCCCTCGTGTATAACGGCGATCAGGACGGCGTTCCGGAGCGGCCGGAAGACCGTGGCGGCACAGCCGATCTTCGCCGAATGATCCGCCACATGGCCGGCGCGTTGCGCGAGGCCGGCAACACGGTCACGGTGCTTCCGCTGGCGCGCAATTTGTCGTCCTTCCAGCGGAAATTGCGGCGGCTGGCGCCCGACGTGGTGTTCAACCAGTACGACGACGTGGTGCATGGGGCGCTTTACGAGATGCGGCTGTCGGCCTTGGTCCGCATGATGGGTTTCCCGATCACCGGCTCGCCCGCGTTGGCGCTCGGGCTAACCCGCTACAAATACATGACCGCCAGCCTGCTTCAGGGCGCCGGCATTCGCATTCCGTATCGCACGGAAGTGCTGGAGCGGCTCGGTGAGGTGGACAACCGGCTCTGGTCGTTCCCGTTGATCGTGCAGCCCAGCCAAGAACACGCCGGCATGGGCCTCGGCCGCGATTCGATCGTTCACACGAAGAAAGCGTTGCGCGACAAGACTCGCTTCATCCTGCGCGAATTCAAGCAGCCGGTGCTGGTGCAATCGTTTTTGCCGGGCCGGGAGTTCAACGTCTCGATCATCGGCGGTCGCCGGCCGCGCGTCATGCCGTTGGCCGAGGTCGATTACTCTGAACTTCCGACCGGCATTCCGCCGATCATGTCGTACGCTGCAAAGTGCATGGAAAACACCGAGGAATACAAAAAAACGTCGGTGATTTGCCCGGCCGTCGTCGAGCAAGACTTGGCCCGCGAAATTGTTTCGACTTCGCTGCGGGCGTTTCGCGCCGTTGGGGCATGGGGATACGGCCGGGTCGATGTGCGGCTCGACGCCGACGGCCGCCCGTGCATCTTGGAAGTCAATTGCAACGCCTGCCTCGAAGACGGCTACGGCCTTGCCCGCCAAGCGGCCTGTGCCGGCATCACGTATCCGCGTCTCTTGCAGATGATCGTGAAAGCCGCATTGGAAGGCATGCCCTTCGACGCCGACGTTCCGATGGCGTGACTTCGGCTCCGTTATCCGGCGTTTCGGAAGTGCGCCAAGTCTTTTTTAATCAGATAATTTCGGCCTTCGAGGGCCGTTTCGACATCGGCGAGAAAACGCCGCCAATCGATGGCCGCCTCGCGCTGGCGATCGTGATTCAATTTGCCGACCTTCCAAAGATCGACGTCGTTGCGAAGCGATTCAATGACCTTGATCGCCTCGTCCGCATCGACGACAGGCTCGACGGAAACCCAAGTGAAAATGCCCTGGGCGTGGGCGGCACGAATGGCCGCGATGCGCTCGGCGATCGGCGCAGCACCAGGCTCCCACTCCTCGCGAAGCCGTTCGGTTTGAAAGATGATCGTGGCCCCGTATTTCCATCGGTTGCGGGCGAGAATATCGAAATCCGCCGTGCTGCGCAGCCCACCTTTCGTAAGCACTTGAACGCGAAGATCGTAGTGTTCGAGCACCAGCAGGGCCTCGCGCGTCAGTCGCGCCGCGCTGTCCGAATGATAGGGGTCGCTCATGAAACTCAGCAGGATTTCGCGCGGATCGCCTTGCAGTTTCTTGGCGTCGCGTTCGAGGTCGCGCAAGATGTTGTTTCGAGGCTGCGGATCGCACGCCCAAGCGTCCACGGTTTTTCGCAGAATGGCCGGGCAATAGCAATATCTGCACGCATGGGAGCAGCCGGTATAAAGATTCGCGGCCAGATCGCTATACTCGCGAGCTTTTCCGCGAGGTTCATAAATGATCGGCATGGATCGGTGCCCTTTCTCTTGCTCTTCATTTCATCGCTACATGCACGTCTGCCACTACTACATCACCGGGTTGGGCGTCATTTGACGATTTTGAGTTTTGCTGGTGGTACGTCAAGAAGCAGTTTGAGTTGGCGAGCGTCGACACTTTTCACCCTGTCAATCCAAGGCAGCCCACGCAAGCGAATACGCAGGGAGTAAGAACCAGCCATCTCAATCGGGATCAGCCATCCTCGGCCGCCGACCACGATCGCATACTTGTCCTTGGCGTCGCCCACCATGGAAATGCCCCCGTGTGAAATGAGCCAGTCAAGACGCGAGCCGAACGGGAGGAGGTACGGACGCGAGTTGGACTCGATGCTGACGGCGCTAGGTGGCTGCGGAACAGGATTGCCCGCAGTGTCCAGTAATTCGGCTTCGATGCCTTGTATTGAGTTCGCAACCCACGTAACACTTGAATCGTGGGTGTTGTCGAGGCGGAGAAAGACTTTGAGGATGTGCGGGTAGTGGCGTGTAGCGTCGAAGTCGTCACGAAACACGAGAGACGCTTTGACGACCTTCGAGAACTGAATCTCGTCTGCCATCGCGGAGCGCGCACAAACCAGAGCGAGAACCGTTGAAATTAGGAATCGCATGATAATGGATGCCCAACTTACCCTGTATCGTAATTTCCACTTCCATGATTTTACCTGAATCGCGGCCCGCCCGCAAGTAGGGGGCTAACCGTCAGACTCGTCATCGGTTAGTCAAGTCATCGGATGGTGCGTGCAAGCACGCACCCTACCCTCTGTTCTCCCCCCGCCCCCGTCCCTCGCCCCGTCATCCCACCGGCAGCCGATTCCCAAGGCCGTCGGTCGCCGTCCGGCCGTTGAATACTTCAATGGCCAAACGCAATGCCATCTCGAGCGCGTCGGGACCGTCGTCGTGATCGCCGACCGGAAACTCTTGAAGCTGCTCGACTAATAATTTTGTGCCGGGACTATCGGCCTTGAACCGAATGCGCCGCGACGACAAATACGGGCCGAGCCGGCGGATGCGAACCTGCTTCGACGTGTGATTTTCGATCGGCACCGGCCGCGCGCCCAAAATGCCGGTGCGGCGAAACTCCGACTCGAACTCGCCGGCCAACAGCTCTTGAAACTGGTTGGCCTCAACGCCGAAAACGTCGGGCCGACGCAGCCGAAACCATTCCGTGCCGACCGCCACCATTTCCGTGGTCGTTCGCCGGGCCAAATCGGCCTCGACGTACAGCATCCCCTGCCGATCGACGCCCAGCATGACCAGCGCCGAGTAGTCGCCCCGCCGCGCGTCGTTGCCCTTGCTCGGATCGAGCGCCATCGTTTGCACCTGCAAACGCTCCGGCCAGCGGTCGAACCACACCGAGGCGTCGAAAAGCGACTCCGGCCACTCGCACAAGTCGGGATTGACCGGCGAGTTCTGCTTCTCGCGCTCGAACGCCGTGCGTCCGCCCTCGACGCGCATGCGCATCAATGTATAAAGGTCTTCCACTTCCGGCCAAAGCACGATTGCGCCGGCGTTCATCGCCAGGCAATGCCGTTCGTAAAAACGCCGGGCCGCCACTTTGTAACGCGGCTTCGCAAGGTCGGTGTAAATCGCTTCCCATTGCTGCCACAGCGACGTGTTTTCCGGCCAGCGGACAATCGCCTTGAAGACGCGCGAAGTCCAGCCGGGCGTGCGATGCAACTCCATCGCCAAGGCGTCGCGGTGCAAGGCCGTCGCCAGATTGATCACGTTGGTGCGTGCCGTGCCCGCCTTCATCAGCGTGCCGTGAAACCAACTGCGCGAATGCTCGCGCTGCAACGCCGAATTGGCGTGGCCGTCGTTTTGCAGATCGTCGCAAACGATAAGCGTCGGGCGATGCTCGCGGCGGCGCCGGCCGCGCAGCCGCTGGCCCGTGCCGAACGCCTCGATGGTTACGCCGTTTTTTAGCACGATCGAATTGCCGCGCCACACGAGTCCGCGTCCCACGGCATCTGGAAAATCCTTCGCTAGGCGGCGGTTTTCGAGCAGTTCGGCCTTGATGTTTTCGAGATGCGCGCAGGCTTGATGTTTCGTGTCGGAAATGAT
>CAZWNM010000061.1:0-8184 GCA_964635765.1 uncultured Planctomycetaceae bacterium
AACGGCCCACGATCGAGCACATTCCCGACGCTTTCGAGGCGGTCGGAAAGTGGGAGTTTTTTTCGTAACACGAACGTCCTTACGCGAAAACCTCGATTCCCTTCGTCTCGGGCGTTGGAAACTCCCGGCCGCAGGCGAAGCAGGCCGAGCGATCGCGCGGGACTTGGCGATTGCAATGCGGACACAGCAGCCGCACCGGCCATACGCGATGCGTCATATAGCCTACAAAACCCAGCAGTCCGAATATCAGCGTGAACGTCACCCACGCCCACGTCCACGGCAGGCCGTTTTTGCGCTGATGGCGAAAACAAAAAATCGCCAAGATGACGCTGAGTACGAAGTTGGCCAGCAAAGCTTGCCACTCTTTGCAAAAGGCTTTCCATAGTGTGGCAAAATAACCGACGCCGTTTGGCACATCATTCCACGGATAGCAAGCGATCGATCCGACGATCGTGCCGGGCGATGGCATGTAAAACGTCTCGCCTGCAAATCGCATTATCCGCACCGGCCAAGGGCGATATGCCTCGGTTGTCACGCGCAGATTCACCTGTTCGTGCCGCACGATCTTGCTCGTCGCGTCGATCCAAAATAATTCATTGTTGTTTGGCCAATATCTGGGAACCAGAACGCGGCCATCCGCCAACCGATGCCATTCGAGGTCATCGTTGCGGAGTTCCGGCGGAATGATGTAGCGTTCCTGCTCCCGGCCGTCGGAATCGACGCCGATCACTTGATCCGACGTGCGAACCAAGATTAATGGCGACGATTGTTTTAGGGTATGATGAAGTTCTTTCTCGGCGGCCATCGGATCCTTGTCGGTCACGGCCGTGGAGACCAAATCTGATCCTTTCCAAAGAAATTTGACCGTCCCCCTCGCAAGGTCGATTGCCACCAGTCCTTCGTCGCTCGAGAGGAGTTGTAACTCCCACTCCCATACGCGATGGCCGTTATTCCCAACCGGGCGACTGTCGATCAAAGTGCCGACGCATGCCCTGCCGTAACTCATTTTGGCGTCGCTGACAGGAAACTGTTCCTCCCGCGACGGCTTCTGGGTCCGCAATCCGTTGCGTCCGATATATTGTACCGGCAGGTTGGTTTCGACGTTGTAGCCGACGAAGTAGCCGTGTCCGGCGATCGCGCCGTCGTGGACGAAGAACCACGCGAGGGATTTGCTGCCGATATTCAGCGGCTTGCATCGCGACCACCAATCCATCCGAATATCGGGTGGAATCGGGGCTTGAAGCAATAGCGTCGAATTGTACAGAGGCGATCCCAGAAATGGCTTGCGATTCAGATCGAGCAAGGCGCCGTCTGAGGACCTGATAGCTGGCTCGCCGTTGTCGATGATGTCAAGGCTTTCACGCGTCTCGTAGCGTTCGGGAAACAGTGCATCCACAACCCAGTAAGAAATTCCGCCCGCCGCAATCCATGCGATGCCAGCGCCGGCGGCCAAAATTGTCGCCAACAACAAAGATTGAATCAAACCGCGTCGTGTTGTCATTGTTTTGTCTCCATGCTACGCATAATCCCGCGTTCGCGCGACCAACAGGATGGCGGCAATCATCGCCGCTTCGACAACGACTATCAAAATCAAACACAACCATTCATGACACATGAAAAAAGCGACCATCGTCATGACTGTAAAGAATCCGGACGCCACCAGCGGCAGCAGCCGCGTGAGAAACCATCGGCCGGGCCGAATGCCCGTCAAAAACGCGCCGAAATAGAGAATCGTCAAGGCAAACCAAACGACCCAGGTGGGAACCGTCATGGCCCAAAGAAACGGGCTGGCGTGGTTGCCGGGCGTTGCGGCCCAAAGCGAATATACGACAATCGAAACCACGCTCGTCGCTAAATAGGCCGCCACGCCAACCAACAGCTTCACGCCGATCAGCCACCGCCGGCTCGCCGGTCGATGAAACAGAAACGGATACGTGCCGTGGATCGACTCGCCGAGCGTTTGCCGCAGCCCTAACGCAATGGCCGTCGCCCCGGAAATAATGATGAACCAGCCGAAAAATCCTTCGGAAAACGGCAGCACTTCAATCGCCATGCCCCTCAACGCTAGCCGCGGATTGACAGCGCCCGCTACCAAATACAATTGAACCGCCAGGGCAATCGCCAATATGCCTCGAATCTCACGCAATTCCTTTATTGCCATTGCTCTAAACATTTTCGGCCTCCTCTTCCGACGCAAAAATCGGCAAGCCGCGGCGCGGGCCGCGCGTGTACTCGATAAAGGCGTCTTCCAAATTAAAATCGACCACCTCGATATTCCGCGCGCCGACCGACTCGAAACGCTGCCGATGCTCCTCATCGAACCCGACGACGACAAGCTCCACCCGTGGGCCAACCCGCCGATGATGCACGAGGCCGGGACAATCGCGGATTTCAGATCGAGACAGATCAAAATCACTCGGCGCGTCCCAGGAGATTTTTCGGATCGAATCCTTGAAATGATCCGTCGGACAATCGACCCGCAGGGCGCCGTCCACAAGAATTCCGATGCGATCGGCCACGCGCTCGACATCGCCAAGGATGTGCGAACTAAAAAGGATCGTTCGGCCGCGGCGTTGGATGATTTGGATGAGCGATTCCAGAAAATCGCGACGCACGACCGTGTCGAGGCCGAGCGTCGGGTCGTCGAGGATCAGCAATTCCGGGTCGGAAGCCACGGCCAACGCCAATGCGACTTGCGCCTGCTGGCCGCGCGAAAGCCGGCGGATTTTTCGCTTGGGCGACAGCTCGAAATGATCGAGAATCTGATCCAAAAGCGGCTGATTCCAGCGGTAACGCTCGTAAAAAGCCCGGGTGAAGCCGACCGCTTGGCCGACGGTCATCCAACGATACAACGGATGCCCTTCGGCTAGGTAGGCGATTTTCGCCCGGGTCGCCGGCAGCAGGTCGGCCGCATTTTCGCCGAGCAATTCGGCGTGTCCATAGCTCGGCTGCGTGATGCCCAAGAGCATTTTAAGCGTGGTCGATTTACCTGCCCCGTTGCGGCCCAGCAGGCCGTAAACCGTGCCGGGCGCGACATGCAAGTCGAGCGCGTGGACCGCGAGCCGGCGTCCGTAGTATTTCGTCAAACCGTGGGTTGCAATCGCGTCGGACATTTTTCTTGCCTCCTAACTTCACGATGGTTCGTCACGCCACTGAAAATGTTTTGACTGTTCTCCGAGGAGCGAGAGAGCTTCGTCGGCCGAAAAGCCGAGATGCACGGCCTCGGTCAAGAACTGTTCGGCGGCGCGTTGAAGCCGCTCTTTGCGGACTTTCCGCGAGAGTTCGCTGCCCGGCCGGGCGACGAAAACGCCCAAGCCCGGCCGCGTGTTCAACACGCCTTCCCGCTCCAATTCGCCGTACACGCGGGCGATGGTGTTCGGATTTACGACCAAGGACCGCGAGAGTTCGCGGACCGACGGCAGGCGCTGGCCCGGCTGAAGCTTGCCGCGCGCGGCCGCCTCGCGGATTTGATGGCTCAACTGCCGGCAGATCGGCAGCCGACTCGACGGATTGACGGAGAATTCCATAGGCACCTCGCTGACTGTACTAATACTTATAATACAGTCGGCGAAATGTGTCAAGAGGGATTTTTATTTTTTCCCCGTCGATCCCACAAACCGACGACGGCGAAAAACGCGACGGCCGTGAGACAAAGACCAGCAAACCAGTCGCCGTGGGCGAGATACCAACTGGGACGAGAAGCGATTTCCGGTTGGGCAAAAAGCACTTTGGGGGCGCGACGGGGGCCGATGGCGCGCAGGCGGCCGTCGGCGTCGATCCAGGCGGAAAAACCGGTGTTCGCGGCGATCAAGAACGGCTTGCGGCACTCGACAGCCCGAAAGACGCCGCAGGCTAAATGCAGGTCGAGCGCGCTGGAACCCCAAAACCAGCCGTCGTTCGAAATGTTCACCAAGAAATCCGGCTCGCGGCCCTCGGCGGCCAGTTGATTGACCTGGCTGCGGATGACGTGCGAGAAAACGCTTTCGTAGCAGATGTTCGGCGCGAAGCGGCACGTGCGGCCGTCGCCCCAGGCGAGATCGAACGATTCGGAACGCTCGCCCGGCGTCGCGCTGATCGGAAGCGGCGTGAGGCGTTGCAGCCACGGGAAGCAGTCGGCCAGCGGCACGTATTCGCCGAACATCACGAGATGGTTCTTGTTGTAAACGCCCACCAGTCGGCCGTCTCGGGCGACATAGGCCGCCGAATTATAGCAACGCGGCCCTTGCGCGCCGAAATGCTGCGAGTCGACGCCGAGCAACAGCGGCACGCCGAACACCCGGGCCGCACGCGACTTGAGCGTTTCGTTTTTTTGGTTTTGCTCGGCCCATTCACGAAGACCTTTGCGAAATTCAGCCTCGGTGCAGTCGAACTCCGGCAGCCACTTGGCGTCGGCGTCGGAGGTTATCAGATGTTCGGGAAACATCGACTCCGGCCAAACCATGAGGTCGAGCTTTTGGCCGGCGGCGGCCGAGTCTTTCACGGCTTTTTGCGCGAGGCCGAAGTATTCGTCCGACATGCGTTTGTGTTGCTTCTGTTCGGGATCGTATTGCATTGTCACGTCGATCGAGCCTTGCAGCAGGGCGACTCGCGGGCCGGCGTCGCTCCGCTGCGGTTCCATGCGCGTGAAACCGTACGACAGGACAGCGATCAACACAGCGGCAGCGGGCAGCAGCGGCCAGAACGCGCGACGTTCTTCTCCGCAAGGAGCCATGCGAGCCAACGACGCCGCGACGAACATGACGACAAAGCCGACGCCGTACGCGCCGGCCAAATCGGCGATCTGAATCAATGCGACCCAGCGATATTGCGTGTGGCCGAGGCTCGCCAGGCTGATGCCGGTGATAAAATGCGAGCGGAACAGTTCGAGACCGACCCAAACTGTCGGCGCGGCGAGCATGATTGGCACGCGAAGCCGACGCACTGCCACGCGCGAGAGGCCGATAAATGCCGACAGATACAGGGCATAATAAAACGCCAGCAGAATCCAGCCGAAACTGGTGGCCCAATGCGGCAGGCACATCCAATACAGCAGCGCCAGCCAAAGGCAGAAGCCCGCGAACCAAATGACGAGGTACGGGCGTCGGCCTTCCAGCGCCGGGCCGCGAATCAACAGCAGCCAAGGGATCGGGGCGAACCAAGCAAGCGGCCAAAAATCGACCGGCGGGAACGACGCCCCAAGCAGCGCGGCGCCGAGAAACGCGAGCGTCCAAAGTCGCGAGTGGGTAGTGGGTAGTGGGTAGTGAATAGTGGTCAGTGGTCAGTGCGAAGCCGCAAGCGGCTTTTCAATCTCCAATCCCCCGTCCCCAAACGCTCGCCCCCGCCCCTCACCGCACATAGGTTCCGATCAACTCACCCTTGGCTAGGATGTGGCCGCGGATGGCGTCCGAAACGGCTTCCTTGGCCAAACCCGCTTCGAGGGCGATGGGGGCGTCTAGGGCGTAAAGGCGGAAGTAGTAATGATGGACCAAGCCGGGCGGCGGCAGGGGGCCGCGATAGCCGATGCGGTCGCCGCTGGGCCAGGAGTTTTTGCCTTGCAGCGCGCCGGCCGGATTTTTCAGTTGCGGCTGCCGCGCGATGCCCTCCGGCAAGCCTTTGGCGTCGGCGGGAATTTTGTACATGACCCAATGCACCCACGGCTCGGCGCTCGGGGCGTCGGGGTCATCGCAAATCAACACGAGCTCCTTGGTTTTTTCCGGCAAATCCGCCCATGCCAGCGGCGGCGAAACATCGTCGCCGTCGCCGGTGTATTTTTTGGGGATCGGCCGATTATTCTCAAAAGCGGAACTGGTAACGCGAATAGTCATTTTACCGCCTCCCAAGCCATGAGTGTCGGACGAACAGCCGAGCGAACCGACGAACAGCATCCCCAGCAGCGCCATGCCGACGCAACACGATCGGAACCCAGCGGCGCATGATGAGATGCGTTTCATCGATTCAACTCCCGCAAAACAACACCTATACTCCGATTTAGAGCTGCGTGCAAGGGGGCTGGAGAGGAAGGGGCTAGGGATTAGGGGCTAGGGGCTAGAAAAGTAAGAGCGGAGATTGAGGAACGACGGACAAAGCCGCTTGCGATTTTGCAAGGGGAACTTCTAGCCCCTAGCCCCTAGTCCCTAGATTGCCGCCAGCCATTGCTCGAAGAAAGCGACCACCGTTTGCAGACGGACGCCGCGAGCCCATACGCATTGGGCAATCACGCCGCCTTCGCCAAAATCCAACGCCTTGCGAACCGCCAAAACGGCGTCGCGGAACTCTTCCGGCGTGCCGGGATTCAACAGCCGTTCGTGGTCCATCTCGCCCCAGAACGTCACTCGGCCGCGATACCGTTTGGCAAGCCGCTCGACGTTCATCAGCCGTAGCTCCGAATGAATCGCGTCGATTTCGAGCCTCACCAAATCGCCGAAAATGTCGGAAATATCGCCTTCCGAGTGGAAAAAAGCGAACTTATCGTGCGAATGCAGAATCTTGCAGTAGTCGCGGTACATCGGCTTGAACAGATTGCGCCACATTTCCGGGGCGACCAGCAGTCCCTCGGGCGTGCCCCAATCGTCGCGGAAAACGACGCCGTCCACCTCGGTCGTCGCCCAATGTTCCACTTCCTTGCACGCAAAATCGTGAAGCATCGCCAGCAATGCCCGAATGTCTTTTGTGCCGCGGACAAGGTCCACCAGCGTCGTTTCGCCTCGCAGCAGGCGCAATCGGTCGAACGGCCGAACCTCCGACCATGCCAGCACGAACCGATTGGTCGTCGAACAAATCTTATTCACTTTGGTGAATCGGGCGCGTTCGAGCAGTTCGACCGGCGGCTGATAGGAGGCGATTTTGCCCGACTCGGCCAGCGGCGTGTGTTTCAATTTTGGCGGATCGCCGTCTTGGGCCGCCTCCCAAACGCACCCCCAAGCGTCGGTGTATTCGCCAACCTTGCCGGGCTTGCCTTGCGAACGCTTGCCATGCGACGGAGCAGCCTCGGGCGTAATGATGTCGCTCGGATAGCGGACATTCATCTCCGCCAGATCATCGGACCGTGCGGAATCGAAGCCTGCGGAAATCCACAGGTCGCGCGGAGTGCGAGGTACGGAATGGTGGTTGAGCGTCTTTATGACCAGTTCGCGCGATGTCATCGGGGTTCCGTATCTTCTAAGCTGATCCTTGTCCCGTTCAGGGAAAATGTAGGCCGGTAAGGCAAGTATTTCGGAAAATTATACCACGGCAGACACGGCGTCAACTGGATTTTTGAAAAATCTCCGTTCACCCCCCAGTTGGCGAGCTATACTTATGCCGGGAAGCCGCCTGAGTTGGCTGGCGGCTGGAACGGGAGCTTGGAGAATTTCGGAAGCCGCTGCCGGCTTGCCAAGCGACGTTTTGGCGGGAGTTTTTCCGCGTCACCCTGTTGGACAAGCCAGCCGTGACATCCAACACGCACGAGAAATCAAAAAACAGAAAGATCGCCGCTATGCCGTTATTTTCATCCAATAAGAATCGAGAGCTCGGCGTCCGCAGTTTTTTGCTGAAAGTGGTCAATAACAATTGCCCCGAGCTTCAGATGGAAAACAAAGGCCGGAGGCTCGACAGCCGCGTCAACATCGTCATTGTTGTGGCGATCATCCCGCTCAAAGACGGGAAACTTCAGATGGACGATGCCTTTACGGCCGTGACCAAGGAATTTTCCACGAATGGCTTGGCCGTCGTACTCGATAGACCTTGCGGCCTCGATAAAGTTGTGTTGGCGTTTCGGATCGACGGCGAGTTGACTTTCGCCAAGGCCGAAGCCAAGCACTTAAACCCCATGGGCGGCGGCTTTTTCCAACTGGGCTTCCAGTTGACCGATATCGTGCTCACCGGTGATTTTCCGGAACTCAACGGATTGAATTTTTACTAAGGGGCTAGGAATGAACGCCGTCGCCGGAGTAAAATGATCGCGCGAAAGGCACTCGTCATGGTCCATCAAGAACAACTCTCCTTCGAGACGACAGGCCACCAGCACATGGCCAATCTTACCGATCAGGTCGCGGCAATCGTCGGGCGATCGGGCGTCAAAGCAGGCATCGTCCAAGTGTTTTGCGTCGGCAGCACGGCGGCGGTCGGCATGATCGAGTTCGAGCCGGGCCTCCAGCGCGACTTGCCCGAAGTGCTCGATCGCCTGATCCCGCCGAGCCGCGACTACGGGCACGAACTGGCCTGGCA
>CAZWNM010000062.1:0-8078 GCA_964635765.1 uncultured Planctomycetaceae bacterium
CATTTTCACCACTTTACCCAAACAAGGCAATATCAAGTTAGCGCTGTAGTATTAGCTGGCAGCGAGAATCACAATCGCCCAATCATACAGAACTACCCAGCTTCGCGCAATCGCCCTTGACTTGACGGTGGGGAGGAAGGCCAAATGGCCGTGCAACGGCTGAATTAGTAAAGGTCAGAGTCAATCGCTCGAAGCGGCCGCAGTAGTCTCCTGTGATAAGGATTGTCAGCTATGTCATAGGATCGCCTCTGCATCGACCAGAAGACGCTGCGGTTAAGCGTGCGGACACAAACCGGTACGCCTCACAAGTTAGCCAATCGGCAAGATTTCGCAACGCTTCAGAACTCTCCTTGCCCCGATAAACGAATCTGCCGATACAACCGATAAAGGCGGAGTAGAGGTCAATCCGTGGGTCGGCATTCCCAATAGGTTGGTCTGCAAAGAAATCGCCGCCGAATCACCTTTTTTACCCAAGGAGGGGAAACATGAGGGCCCAGTGTTTTGTCGTGGTTGCGCTGGTCGGCCTTCTGCCGGCTGCCGGCGTAGCCCAAAATGTGAAACCACCTGCTGTGCCAAGCAGAGCTGAACTGGCCGTTGTGCCCAATGAACGTGCGGCTCCATTGCCGCCGACCGGTCAACCGGAGCAAGTGCCTGAAACTGCTCCAGAGCTGGTGGCGTCATCGGGCATGACTTTGACCCAGTTGGAGGAAATGGCGGTAAGGTGCAATCCCACCTTGGCGCAGGCTGCGGCCCGCGTGCAAGCCGCACATGGCCAATACGTTCAGACTGGGTTATATCCCAATCCGGTCGTCGGGTATCAAGCGAGCGAAATCGGAGACGAGGGACGAGCGGGGCAACAGGGCGGGTTCATTGGCCAAGAGGTCGTCACGGCGGGAAAGTTGCGATTGAATCGGGACATTGCCAGCCAAGAGATTCGACAGGCGGAATACGCCTGCCAGACACAACGATTTCGAGTGCTGACGGACGTGCGGCAGGCTTTTTACGACGTGCTTGTCGCCCAGCGCGCGTTGGAACTCACCGACCAGTTGGTCCGAATCGGTGAGGAGGGCATCAAATCCAGCGAAGCACTGATGAAAGCGAAGGAGGTCGCTCGCGTCGATGTCCTGCAATCGCGGATTGAAGCCGATTCGGCAAAAATCCTCTTGGAGAAAGCGAGAAATCGCCATGCGGCAGCCTGGCGCAACTTGACGGCCGTCGTCGGCGACCCCATGATGCAGCCCACGCCACTAGCGGGCAATTTGTTGGATGACATGGCGCAGCTCCGTTGGGAGGATACGTTGAACCGACTACTGGCCGAAAGCCCTCAACTTGCCGGCGCTCAGGCTGGTGTTGCTCGCGCCCAGGCGGCTTTGAGTCGAGAATGCGCCGGACGGTATCCGAACGTCGATTTGCAGGCGTCCATGCAATACGACAATGCAACCCAGGATTCCATTGCAGGCTTGCAGGTCGGGATTCCGCTTCCGATCTTCAACCGCAACCAGGGAAGCATACGTCGTGCCCAGGCTGACTTGACGGCGGCCCAGCAAGAGGTTACGCGGGTGCAATTGGCGTTGCAGCAGCGTTTGGCCGTCGTGTTCGAGCAATACGCGACCGCGCGGCAGCAAGTCGAGAAATACAACCGCGACATCCTGCCCAATGCCGGAGAGTCGCTGAAGTTGGTCAGTTCAGGCTACCGCCAGGGCGAGTTCGGCTATTTGGTGCTGCTGACTTCCCAGCGGACCTTTTTTCAAACGAACCTCGCGTACTTGGATGCCTTGCGCGATCTCCGTGCAGCGGGAACGGCAATCGAAGGGAACCTTTTGGCCGACAGCCTGCAAACGACGGAAGTCGCCGACCGAGGCGAGCAGCGAAGATAGGTTGACTCGCCGGGTCGCATGGGTTACGATCTGCACCAGATGAGTGAACACAATTGGCTGGAAACAGCCGCTAACAAGGGGTTTGTTGAAGATCGTGCGATTGGGTTGCCGATAACGAATGGTGCGGAAACGGGGAGTTTTATGTCCAGGCTAATTCGCATCCTAACTGCCGTGGTGCTTGCGGTCCATCTTATGGTGGGCTGTTGTTGGCACCATGCGCACGCTTGCGAAAGCATGGGCGACGTGCAGCCGGCTCACGGGCAATGCCCGGACAGCCCCAATAATGGGGCGGATCATTCGCATCATGGGCCGCACAATTGCCAAGGAACCCCGTGTTCTTTCGTTCTCTCAAGCTCTACGGTCAGCAATTCGTTTGCTCAGGCTTCTCCGGCAGGCTTCATCCTGTTGCTCAATGACCAGCATCCTCTGGTCGGCATCGGCTCCGAGCAACGCTTCTTTTCCACGGGCTGGCTTCCTCTGCCCGTTCGTCTCCATCTCGCCAATCAAGTCATGCTGATTTGAGTTGGACCTCTTTGGTTTCCGGTACGATTTGACGCTGCGCACATGCGGCCAGAATCGTTGTGATTTCTACACTTCGGTCCCTTTGGGTATGACTATGCGCATTCCACTTCCTCAACAACTGTCTCGTTTTTTTGGTCGGCTGTTCACTCATAAACCGTTATTGTGGCTGGTGGTCATCGTGGCAGCCGTTGGGTCTGTGACCTTTGTTGGCAATCAATTTCCCGAAGTTCGACATTGGGCGACCTCGGCCTTGGCCGCCGACACGCATCACGGCGAGAAATCCTCCGATGCGCACGCGGACCATGCGGACCACGATGGTCACGACCATGAGAAAGAGACGCTGGACGCCGACGGCGATCACGATCACCATGACGATGGCGACGGCGATGAACATGAACACGCTCATGGCGGCAAGAAACAGTACGATCACAAACACGATGACGCTGCGGCGATCAAGCTGAGCAAGCAGGCCCAGGGGAACATCGGCTTGCATCTGGCGCGGGTCGCATTGCGTCCCTTTGAGCGGACGATGACCGTGCCCGGCATGGTTGTCGAGCGGCCGGGTTGGTCCGTGCTGGAAGTCACCGCGCCGATGACGGGCGTGGTCACGCGGATTTATCCGATCCAGGGCGAGGCCGTCCAGCCCGGCCAGCCGTTGTTCGAGGTCCGCTTGACCCACGAAGACCTCTTGCAAGTGCAGACGGAGTTTTTGCGCACCATCGAGGAACTCGACGTGATTGGGCGAGAAGTAGCCCGGCTGGAAAAGGTGTCCGCCGATGGCGTCATTGCCGGCAAGACGCTTTTGGAACGCAAGTACGAGCAGCAAAAACAGGAGGCAGCCCTGCGGGCGCAACGTCAAGCCTTGCTTTTGCACGGGCTGTCCTCAGAACAAGTGGACAAGATCGTTGCCACGCGCACGCTGCTGCCAAGCCTCACGATCTACGTCCCGGCACGGGAAGAGCCTGCCTCGTCGGGCGATCCCGTGCGTCACTTGCAGGTACAGCAGTTGAAAGTCGGCCAGGGAAAGCACGTCATCGCCGGCGACACGCTTTGCACGCTGGTGGACCACCATGAACTGTACATTGAGGGCGTGGCGTTCGAGCAGGATATTCGGGCCATCAATCGGGCGGCCTCCGCAGGCCGGAAGGTCTCGGCAGCGTTTGGTTCCAAATCTACTCAGGACGAGGAGACGGTCCCGGAACTCCACATTCTCTACCTCGACGACAAGGTGGAGCAGCAGTCGCGGGCGTTTCATTTCTATGTCACGCTTCCCAACCGCGTAGCACGCCAGGACAAGTCGCCGGACGGACGCGGCTTCGTCACCTGGCAGTTCAAGCCCGGCCAAAGAACTCAACTTCGCGTCCCGGTGGAGGAGTGGAAGGATCGAATTGTGCTGCCCGTCGAAGCAGTCGCCCAGGATGGCGCCGAGGCTTACGTTTTTGAGTTCAACGACGATCATTTCGATCGGCGACCGGTCCGCGTCGAGTACCGCGACCAAGATTGGGTCGTGATTGCCAACGACGGCGATCTTCACTTGGGCGCGATGGTGGCGGTTTCGTCCGCCCACCAAGTCCAGTTGGCCTTGAAAAACAAGTCTGGCGGCGGCGTCGATCCGCACGCGGGACACAACCATTAAGCAGTTGCGCAGAAATAGTTTCGCCATTTCTTCGAGCAAAATCCGAATCTCGAAATACGAAATACAAAACAAATTCAAAGTCCAAATGCTTGAAACCGCTGAGTTCGGCGTTTTGGCCGTTGGGATTTTGGTATTGGGATTTGTTTCGGATTTCGTGTTTGGGATTTTAGATTTGTTAAGTTCATTCCTGCGCGGGCCCTAGGCGGCAATAGCACGACCGGACTAGAATTCTCTACAGGACAAACACTGCCATGCTCAACGCGATTATCCGTTTCTCGCTCCGCTATCGGCTGTTGACGATTGCCGTTGCTTCTGTGGTGCTGGTGTATGGAAGTTACATTCTATACCACCTGCCCATTGACGTATTCCCCGACCTAGACAGGCCGCGTGTCACCGTGATGACCGAAGCCGCTGGACTGGCTCCCGAGGAAGTGGAAACCCTCGTGACCTTCCCGCTGGAGTCGGTCTTGAACGGGGCCACCGGCGTGCAGGCGGTTCGCAGTTCGTCGGGTATTGGGCTGTCCGTGGTCCAGGTCGAGTTCGCATGGGGAACCGACATCTACGTGGACCGGCAGATCGTCGCGGAGAAACTCGCCCTGGCTGCCGAACGACTGCCGGAAGGGGTTCGGCCTCAAATGGGGGCGATCTCCTCGATCATGGGCCAAATTATGATTATCGGCATGTGGAGCGAAGGCGGCAAAACGTCTCCAATGGAGGTGCGCACGCTGGCCGATTGGGTCGTGCGGCAACGGCTTTTGACGATCCCTCGCGTTGCCCAAGTTATTACGATGGGCGGCGGACGCAAGCAATACCAAGTGTTGGTGAATCCCAACGCCCTGCGCAATTACGGCGTGACTCTCCACGATGTCGAGAAAGCGATGGCCGCCAGCAATGACAACGCCACGGGCGGTTATTTGAACCGTGGCGCCCGCGAGTATCTGGTCCGCTCCATTGGGCGGCTCCAGGGTGTGAAGGACATCGAGAACGTCGTCATCAAGGCCGACAGCGAACGGCCCGTGCTCTTGCGTCAGGTGGCCAGTATTGTCGAGGCCCCACAGGTGCGACGTGGCGATTCGGCCGTGAATGGCGCGCCGGCGGTGATGCTTACCATCGCCAAGCAGCCGGGTGCGGACACTCGGCTGCTGACCGATCAGATCGCCGCCGCCCTGGAGGAATTGAAAGCCAGCTTGCCTCCCGATATTCGTATCAACCCGGAAGTCTACCAGCAGAAGGCGTTCATCGAACTGGGCATTCACAACGTCATCGACGCGCTGCGAGACGGGAGCATCCTCGTTGTTGTTATCCTATTCCTGTTCCTATTGAACTTTCGCACGACATTTATCACGCTGACGGCCATTCCGCTTTCCATCGTGGTGACGGGCCTGGTGTTCAAGTGGTGCAATATGTCGATCAACACGATGACCCTCGGCGGTATGGCCATCGCCATCGGCGAACTGGTGGACGACGCCATTGTGGGCGTGGAAAATGTCTTCCGCCGGCTGCGCGAGAACAAGCATTCCGCCAACCCCAAGCACGCTCTGCGCGTGGTCTATGAAGCCAGCAGCGAGGTGCGCAATTCGATCGTTTTCAGCACGATCCTCGTGGTGCTCGTGTTCGTTCCGCTGTTCGCGTTAAGCGGCATGGAAGGCCGCCTGTTTACGCCCTTGGGAGTGGCCTACATCGTCTCGATCCTTGCTTCGCTTGTGGTGTCCCTGACCGTCACGCCCGTGCTTTCTTATTGGCTCCTGCCGACGGCGAAGGTCATGGGGCACGACCGCGACAGTTTCTTGTTGCGGCGGCTCAAATGGTTGCTGGGGTTTGCCATCCGTTTCAGCATCCGCCACCCTTGGCCGATTCTGGGGACCGTCACGGCGGCCGTGGCGATAAGTTTTGTGGTGGTCTTGCAGTTGGGCCGTGATTTCCTGCCCTCGTTCAACGAAGGCAGCGTGCAAATCAACGTCATTTTACCGCCGGGCGATTCTCTCGAAACCTCCAACCGAATCGCAGGCATGGTCGAAGACCGCCTGAAGAACATTCGAGGCGTGGTTGCCTTCGGGCGTCGCACGGGCCGGGCCGAACTCGACGAGCACGCCGAGGGCGTAAATATGTCGGAAATCATCGTCAGCTTCGATCCGAAATTGGGTCGCAGCCGCGAGGAAATCATGGCCGACATGCGTGAAGAACTGACTCAGGTTCCCGGCGCGGTCATTGCGGCGGAACAACCTCTGCAACATGTCATCGGCGCGATGCTTTCCGGCGTGAAAGCCCAAATCGGAATCAAGCTCTACGGCGATGATCTCAACATGTTGCGGATCAAGGCGAACGAAATCAAGGAATCGATCAAAGATGTGCGCGGCGTGAAAGACTTGATGGTCGAGCAACAGATCGAAATTCCTCAACTGCGCGTCAACCTGAACCGAGAAGCGCTGGCCTCCTACGGTCTGAACTCGGCCGACGTGAATGAACTGGTAGAAACGGCCATGAACGGCCGCGTGGTTTCGGAACTTGTGTTGGGGGAACGCAAGTTTGATCTGCTCGTGCGTTTGGACGATCAGTTCCGCAACGATCCGAAACAGTTGGAGCGGATGACGCTGGAACTGCCGCGCGGCGGCCAAGTCCCTTTAAGCGCCGTCGCCGACGTGGTGGATGCCAGCGGGCCGAACACCATCAATCGGGAGAACGTGCGCCGGCGGATTGTCGTTCAGTGCAACACCGCCGGCCGGGACTTAGGCGGCGTTGTCGCTGAAATCCAGCAACGGCTGGCCCCGACGCAAGCCTCGCTCCCAACCGGCTATTTCATCCAATACAGCGGACAATTCGAGAGCCAGCAGTCGGCCACGAGGACCATCGGCCTGTTGGGCATCGTTTCCCTGGTCTGCATGTTGCTGACCCTTTATACGCTTTTCCATTCGTTCAACCTGAGCTTACAGGTGTTGGCCGCCCTGCCGATGGCCGCCATCGGCGCCGTGGCCGCGCTGGTCATCACGCGGCAATCACTCACCGTGGCGAGCATGGTGGGGTTCATATCCTTAGCAGGCATCGCCTCGCGCAACGGCATCCTGCTGATTGCCCACTACATCCATTTGGTTCGCCACGAAGGAGAACATTTCACCGCCACCATGATCGAGCGGGCCGGCAAGGAACGGCTTGCCCCCATGCTGATGACGGCCCTGTGCGCCGGGATCGCGCTGATCCCGCTGGCCCTCGCCGCCGGTCAGCCAGGCAAGGAAATTCTCTATCCGGTGGCGACGGTCATCCTGGGCGGGCTTATCAGTTCGACGTTGCTGGACTTCTTCGTCCGCCCGGCCCTATTCTGGACTTTCGGTCGGAAGGCAGCACGCCGGGCGATGCGGCAGCAGCTTCACGAACCAGACCTAAAGGAAAAGGAATCCCACCCCACAGAGAGCGATTATCACTTGCCGCACCAGACATGTACTGCTTGTACTGCTCCTCACGGCAGGGCAAGATCACGACGATGAACAAAAAATTCAATGAGTTTCATTTCCGTTGGTCGGTTGGAGTTGCCGAATGACGGTTTTGGGGCCTTACTCACGGCTGACTTGATCAACATAATAAGTCGAATAGGCAACCTGCTTCTCGAAGGGGTGTACCACTGGGCCTTGGCAGGAAAGCGACGCTCTGCGTCATAGCGGGCATGCTGTTGTTCTGCCCCCATCTTTGCCTGCGGCGGCACGGGATTGACGGATTCCTGGGGGGACATCTTAGTCGTTCGGCTCACTCGCATGTCATCAATTCGTCCCTTTTCTCGGAATCGCATCAATCGACCCTATCACGACGTCATGTGTTGCGATTATTTAGAGAGGATGGGAACTTTCCGCAGGTTCAGGACGTCCAACAATCAGAAAGACAACTTTGATCTACAACAGATGGTGTTCCCATGTTTACTGCGCCCGACGATTCTCGTCTGGTCGGGTATGCCCGTGTAAGCATGGGCAGCCAAGACCTTGATTTGCAGCTCGATGCTCTACAAAAGTATGGCGTTGCAAAAGAACTGATCTTCACTGATAAGGCGTCGGGTGTAA
>CAZWNM010000063.1:0-8067 GCA_964635765.1 uncultured Planctomycetaceae bacterium
AGTCCGGGAACACGGCATCGCATGCTGAAGTTCAAACGACGAAAACTTCTGGCAATCATCGCCCTGGCCGGGCCGATCGTTTGGCTCGGCTCCTCGGCATTGGTTGCCTGGAAGTTTACGCGACGAAGCAGCGCACCCTTCCCCGAACCGCCACCGCAGGTCGCCTGGGCCAAGATGGAAAAGCACCGCTTGGAAACGTCTGACGGTCAGCAGCTCGGCGCATAGTTGGTCCGTGGCGACCGGCAGAATGGCTGCGTCCTGCTACTTCACGGAAACGGCGAATCACGCCGCCAGATGCTGCCGGTGATGCAATGGCTCGCCGAGGCCCACTTCACCGTCCTGGCGATCAGCCTCCATGCCCACGGAGACTCGACCGGCGAGATCAACGATGTTGGCTGGAGTGCCCGGCACGACGTCACGGCGGCGGTGGCCTTCCTGCAACGGGAGTGCCCTAAGCAGCCCGTTTACATCGTTGGCGGCTCGCTGGGGGCGGCGGCGGCGATCTTCGCGGCCGGAGAGCTGGTCGGCAGGTTGGCGCCGACGCGAAACGGGTCACAATCCCACGCGCATCCGAGCGTCGGGTTCGTAGCCGCCGGACGCCATTGCCTGGGGCTACCGGTCCAGGGCCGTGGCCCGTTCTTTGAAGTTCTTCGGACTCCAGCATACCTGAAGCAGAACCGGTCACAAGATATCGGTCTGACACGCCACGTTGGCCCGCAGGTGGAGACGACCTACCGCTCTGCATGGCCGCCACGATCCAAACCGACGGGGGACTTCTGGATTAGCAAAGGAAACGAATCCGATGACTTGCGGAGCATCGGTGTTTGAGCAGCGATCCTGCATGGCTACGGCGCGTCGGCAGCGGCGCGCCGAAGTCATGTGCTGGCATGGACTTACGGTGCGTCGATCAACGTGACCGACGCGATGAATAGCACCGGCTTGGCTGCGGCGGTTTGGGCCGCGGACCTAGAAAGGCTCATGCGTCGTAAACAGCCGGCGAAGTACATAGGTAACGGTTGAGAACTGATGCATCCGCTGTCGGCCTGATGGCCTCATTGCGATGGGGGCGTTGTCACCCTAGAATAGGGCTATGGCGGCCCACGGCAGCAAGCCAGAATGATTGCCGGCACGCGGGAACCGGTTTGCCACAACGCACTTGAGCTTGGTCGTTCGCGCCGACCACAGCCGACAACAACTGGTCGATAGGGAATAATTCCCGAGTCCGTGAAATCATCCGTTTCGAAAATCGTCTAAATAGCTAGACACTGGGATCACCGCATGATGGAAACGCTTGCCATGGAAATCGCCGGACACGTGCCGCGAATGTATCGCGTGGCGATGCGAATTGTCGGCAACCCGGACGCCGCCCAGGAAGTGGCCCAAGACGCCTGCGTCAAGGCTTTGCACGGCATCGACGGGTTCGACGGCCGCGCGGCCTTGGCTACGTGGCTCCATCGCATCACGATCAATTGCGCCCACGACCATGTTCGAAAAAATCACCGGATCGATCGCGGCCGCGTCGAGTGGCGTCAGGAAACGCTGGGGCTGTTGGCGGCGGCCGAGGCGGGGCCTGCCGAGCAGGCCGAAAAAAACGACGCCTATCGCGCCGCGTTGAAATTAGTCGCCGCGCTGCCCGACGATTGCCGCGCGGCGTTTATGCTCACGCAACTCGACGGCTACACGTACGACGAAGCGGCGGCTATTGAAAGCGCGTCGCGCGGCACGATCGCCTCCCGCGTGTTTCGCGCGAGGCAAATCCTCATCGATCAAATGAACCACCGTCTTGACGGAGAAGCATAATGGACGCATCGAAAGAAAGAGAACTGCTGTTATCGCAAATGATCGACGGCGAACTATCGCCCGACGAGGCCAATCAGGCGCTTTCCGAAACGCTCGACGAGTTGGCCGACGTTTTGGACGACGCCGAGGCGTGCCGCCGACTTCGAGCGATGATCCGGTTGCGTGAGATGCTGAGTCCGTGGCGGCGGCAGGAGCCGGCGAGGCCGTTGGTGGCGATTCCCGCGCCGCAATCGTCGCCACAACATTCGCATCTCCTGCATCGGTTGGTTGGGCTAGCCGCAGCCGCGGCGTTGGGCGGCGTTTTGGTCGCCGGTGGCTTTTATTTGGGCAACCGCGATCGACGACAAGGCGACTTGCCGGCGCTTGTCGCGCACGTCGCGCAGCCGGCGACGATTGTTACGCTGGAACAGCGGCAAGAGATCGATCGGGCGTTCGCGCTGCACGAATCGGTGGCCGGTCCGTTGTGCTGGTATGCCTCGGACGACGCGACGATCCAGGTTGCGCCGGCCCTAAAAGGCGAGACGTTGAAAAAACCCATCGCGCTGGTGTTGCGATTATCGTCCGATCCAAACAGCCCGCAACGCGAGATTTTCGGCTCGAAAACCTACGTGATCGTGCTCCGGGGCAGCACGCCGGCGACCATCGAGTTGCCGAGCTCACAGTTGGCGTCAAATCTTCACGTTCGGTTGCTTTCGACGGAAACGAACGGACGGATCGACGTTCAATATGCGATTGCAGCCGACGCGGACAAGGATCGCGGTTTGCTCGACGCCTCGTTGGCCGGCCGCCGTTCGGTCGGCGCGGGCACGACCTCGTTGGGTCAGTTGGCCGTCAACAGTCATTTGATAAATATCGATGCCAGCGCTTGGGTGATGAAAAACGATAGCAAATTATAGATGGAAACGGTTGACGCAGTGACTATGATGAAAAAGTTGTGCGCTCGCGACGCGCGTTACGGCGTCCTTTGTGCCGTGGTGATTGTCGCAACCTCAGCCGCCGCGATTGCCGACGAACTGCCGATCGTTTTTACGCGAAGCGGTCAGAAGGCGACGATTGCGATCGGCGACAAGGCGACGAGCACGGCGGTGGTGGTCACGGCATTTGGACAATCCTGGGGAAAACCGATTGCGGCGAAAGACAATGCGGTGGAGTTCACGGCGCCGCCGGTCCGGGTGCCCGTGGTGTTTCAACTCGTCGCCGCGTCAGACATGAAAACCGCGTTGGGCGAAATAGTGGTTTATCCCGATCGGCCTGCCGTCCAGTGGGACAAAGACGTGCAACTGGCGTTAGTCGGCGAGTCGGAATGGCTTTTGACGTGGGCCGAGGCGGTCGGCTTGCCAATCAAATGTTATAAATCGCCCGAATCGTTCGACGCGGAACGCGAGGTGTCCGAGAAGTCCTACACGCTGTTGATTGTCGGCCGGAAGGCTGCTGAAAAAGACCCGATTGCTTTATGTCGATTTGCCGCCGCGCGAAAAACGAATGTGCTGGCGCTGGAGGCCGACTGGTTCGGCAAGATCGACGCGCCGCGCAAAGGAGTACGCGTGTTTCCGATACAGATGCGCGGCGATCTAAAACAAATGTCACTCCAAACCTGGCCGATGGCGCTGGATTTTGCCGCGCGACGGCAGCCGTGGCCTGGCGTAATCAATCGTTGGGTGTGGATCGCCGACGCGGAACAGATTCCACTGGTCGAGCGGTTTGGCGTTGTCGAGTTGCCGTTGGACGCGATGCGTCCGGTGGTGGCAAGTTATTTGCCGTGGCGCGAGCAACTTGGCCGGCGCGAGGTCGCCGACGCGACGTTTGTCGCCATGCTTGCGGCGGCGGCGAAAACGTCGTTTCCGCATGAGTGGCGAACGCCTGCATTCATTTATCCCAAACAGGAACAACTATCGCGGCGGACAAGGCCGATTTTATTTGCCGCGGCGCATGAGAGAATCAGTTGGGAAGTGCCGCCTTCTTCAACGTACGTGTTCGACGTGCGCGGAAACCAACGGCCGCCGCAAGAGGCGATTGAAGAATTGCAATCGCTCAAGGATCGAATCAAGCCCGGCAGCGACAATCTTCTGATTCTCGGCGACGACGCATCGCTGGACGGTTGCGAATGGCTGAAACTCGATCGCCAGAACAAGACCGCCGGCTGGCCCGGCGTCGCTTGGCTCGCCGACAAAGAACTTCCGTCGAAAAACGATAATCAAATCCGAATCATGTCAACTTTAACCGAGCTTGGCGTGCCGCTGGCCGTCGCCGGTCCGCCTGGCAATGAGGAGAACGAACGATGAACGCAGATCGAAAAGTATTCCGTATGGCGGCCTTTGCGGCCGCGATGGTTGTGATGTCGGGAACGACGCGGCTTTGCGCCGATCCGCCGGATCCTGCGAAAGCCAACTCGCCGGCATTGACGGCGAAAGCGGCGGAAAAGAGCGCAGCCGAAAAGAAAAAAGAGCTTCGCGTCATTCGTGTCGCCGTATTCAACATTGAGTCGCAGGGCGTCGATATTCAGCCCGCCATGTTCCGAGGCCCCAATCCCCAGCCTCGATTTGTCCGCGACGGCGGCTACACGGACGACGACCATGAACGCCAGGAATACAATCGTCGCCAAATTGCACTCCAGTCGCACGATCCTTCGGGCGAGGGCGCGCTGACCGATCAGATCAACGTCTTGCTCTCGACGATCGACCGCGTGACAATCGTCAACCGCGATCAACTCAAGAAAGTGGCCGACGAGCATCAAATCGCCCTAAGCGGCTTGGGCGACACCGCGAACGCCGTGAAACTCGGCAAGTTTCTTTCGGCCCAATACATCGTGGTCGGCCGGGCGAGCAAGATCGGGCAGACGTACTATCTCGTGCTGAAAATCGTGGACGTTGAAACCACGGAGCAGACGACTGTTTCGGCGAAATCGCCCGTCGAAAACGGATTTCCGGACGTATTGGAGCGATTGAGCGCAACGTTGACCGCCTCGATTCAGAAATTGCAGCAGCCGGTCGTCGAGCCGGCCGACACGGCGTTGGCCGAATTGCGCCGGCTGGCGAAACCGCTGTTGGGCAAAACCGTTTTGGTGTCGGTCGAAGAGACGCACGTCAATCGTCCGCTTGTCGATCCAGCGGCGCAAATGGCGATTATGCAGCGGCTTCGCAGCCTCGGACTTACGGTCCTCGTGCCGAAAGATCCGGTGGAAGGCTGGAAGGAGACGCTGTTGCAGTCGGGAAGATACGGCGAAAAGAAGGTCGATTTCCTGCTGGAAGGCGAAGGCACGAGCGCGTATGCCGCACAGTTGCAAGGATTGACAAGTTGCCGCGCAAGGGTTGAGTTGCGATTGATTTCGACGCCGGGCCGTGAGATTACTTCGACCGATCGCGGCGTGGCGTCAGGCGTCGATTTGGTCGAGAGTCTCGCCGCGAAAGCCGCATTAGAAGAAGCCGGCGTGCAAGCCTGCGACGCGGTGATTCGACGGGCGGCCGCTGAAATGAAGAAGAAATAAGACCGCGTCGCACAGCCTTTGTGACAGCGATATTGGCAACCGTTCCAGAACCGTCCACATTGGTACTGTTCGGTGTCGGGGGCATCGGCCTGCTGGTTTACGCTTGGAGAAGGCGAGGGATTCGGTGAAGCGGCGGCGCTAGGATCGGCCCAAACACTTTGGAGGAGGATTGACAATGACGCGGCAGTTCAGCTTGTCGGCGATTTTAGCGGCCCTGGCGTTGCTCGTCGGCGGCGCGATTCCGGCGCAGTGCGCATCGCCGCCGATCACGGTGGCAACATTGCCGTTCTATCAGGCTTCGGCCAAGGAGTCTTACGCACCCTTGGCCGAGGCGATCGGCGACCTGGTGATGGTTCGACTCTCGGCGGTCCAGGGTCTTGTGCTTGTCGACCGGGCGGCGATTGACAAGGTGCTGCTGGAACAGAAGTTCTCGCTGCTGACGTCCCAGGCCGACCGGGCGCGCCTCGGTCGGATCGTCGGAGCTAAGTTTGTCCTGACCGGCAGCGTAACGCCCGTCGGCGACGAGTTTCAGATCAACGCGCACCTGTTGGATGTCGCCACGGCGCGCATCGTCCGGTCGGCCAAGGCGACGGCTCACGGCGACCGGCTCGTGGAACCAATCGACTGATTGGTGCAGGGACTCGTCGGGGAACTGAAATTGAATCTCCCCGAACTGACGACGAAACAAATTGACAAATCACCGGAGGCCAATTTGCACTTCATGAGAGGCCTTGGCTACTACTTCGCCAAGTCGCCGGACGAGGCCATCGTGGAATTCATGAAAGTCTTGGCGATTGATCCGTTCCACGCCCGAGCCCGATTCTGGAACGGCATGGCCTACTTTGACCAGGGGGAATATGGAGTTCGCGCGTTTCCTAAAGCAATTCGGCCGGCATTCCCTTGCGCCCCGCGCCAAAGAAATGCTCGGACGGTGCGACGCCCGGCCACGGAAATCGCGCGAAGGAGAATCGCCATGAAATGCGCCGCACTCTCGGTTGTTCTCGTGATGTTGTTTGGCGATCTAGTCGGACGCGCCGACGATCGTTCGCAAGCCGCCGCCAAAACGGTCGCGGTGCTCGATCTTGTCAATCGCAATCCGGCGGACGGCCGCGATTGGCTTGGCAAGGGGCTGGCCGACATGCTGATTACCGATCTTTCCGCGTCGCGGCGGCTGACCGTCGTGGACCGTCAGCGAGTGCAGGATTGTGCGCGCGAGATCGACCTTGGGGCCGTGGGAATGCTTGACCCGACGACGGCGCCGCGGGTGGGCCGAATTGCCAAGGTTCGTTGGGTTCTCTTCGGCACGTTTCTGCAGCGCGGCGACGACGTGAGCATCGAGGCGATGCTGATCGACGTCAACGTCGAGAAGACGGTGCGAATCGAGCAAGTCGAAGGCCCGTTTAGCAAGCTCTTCGACTTGGAACAGAATCTCGTCCGTGCGATTCTGGCAAAGCTCGACGTTCCAATGACCGAAGAGGAATTGCGGTTGGTGAAGCTGCTAAAGACGCGATCGCTTCCCGCGTTCGAGCATCACGCGCGGAGCCTCGCGCTGTTTGATCAGGGCCAATGGTTCGACGCCCTGCGGGAATCACGGCTGGCTAGGCGAGCCGATCCGGCCTATTTCCCGGCTGCCGTCCGGCTGGCGCAGCTCTACTACGACGTCGGCGAACCGGAACATGCCGTGATCGAATACCGCCGCTTTGTCGAACAGGATCGCGGCAACAAATTGCCGGCCGATGTCTACCTTGCCCTTGGAAAGATATTGGAGCAGGCGTTTGCCGATCGTGCGGGTGCAATCGCCGTCCTCCAGCAACTCCTCCGACGAGAGTCGCAGTACGATCGGCCATTTCGCATTACCGATCCATGTCGGCCGTCGCATGCCTGGGATGACGTTGGCGGAATGGGCAACGCCGACGCGATATTCCAAGAGCACAGGGCGAGCCTGGAAGCCCTGGAACGGCTGGCCAGTTGGCACTTGGAAGCCGGCCAAGAGGCCGATGCCGCACGGTTGTACGGGCAACTCTGGCTTTGGCTCAACATGCATGGACTGCCGCTCGGCGCCGGCAGCGCGGGCATGGGCTTCCACGCGAAGGTGCTGGAGAACTACGGCCCGCTCTACTGGCGGCTGGTGCTGGAGAACCGCGATGCGACGTGCTATCCGCCCTGCTCCGTCCATCTGCTGCCAGCGGAGGTCGCGACCGTCGGTCCCGACACCGCGCCTACCCACGGCTACTACCAGTGGCAATACAGCCCCGTGTGGCTTGCTCCGCCCGACCGAGAAATCGCCGAGGTGAGTTTCTCGCTTGAGAAAGATGGGGCGGGCAGGGAGAAGTTCCTCGGAGGCAAGGCGGCCATCGACTTCAGATGCATGGGTTATATCTCGATCCTGATGAAGCAACCGCAGGTGAAGCCCGACGGAGCTTGGCACACGTTGAAGCTCGACCCTGGAATCCGCGCCTTGCAAACCTGCGCCTTCACGGATCGGTGGCAGATGAAGATTAAGCTGCGTCGCTGGACGAAACCGGCGAAAGTTCCCGAGGTCGGCAGCTTCCAGGTGAATTTTGTGCCGCCCAGGGCCGATGTGCGCATCAACGATAAGTCGTACGGTCGCATTGATGGGGGAATCGCTCTTGTCAATGAGCCGACGGGCCGATACGAGATCGAGGTCCACTGGCCCGATGGCCGACATCGGTCGGCCGACTATCAGATCGCCAAAGGAAAGCGAGGCAGCGTATTCCTGAACGCCGATTTGAATACGCTGTCGCGGCAAGTCCTTGCCGCCA
>CAZWNM010000064.1:0-7926 GCA_964635765.1 uncultured Planctomycetaceae bacterium
TTGCAAAAAAACGGCGACCGCGTGTGCATCGACGTGCAAGACTGGGGCGTCGGTTTCGATCCGGCGCAAATCGGCGGTGGGCATTATGGTCTGCAAGGTATTCGGGAGCGGGCGCGGTTGTTCGGCGGCGTCGCTGCCGTCGTATCGTCGCCGGGCCACGGCACTCGCGTTCACGTCGAATTTCCGCTGCTGCCTTCCCCCGAAAACGGCGCCGCCGCCGGCTAACGATTCTCATCAATAATTGAACCGTAGCCCCCGCCGCCGCAAATCGGCGGCCAACGCCGACGCCGAGGTGAACTGCACGGCGTCGAATCCGAACGCCCTCGCGCCGGCGACGTTCTCGGCGATGTCGTCGACGAAAAAGACGTCCTCGGGCTGATGGCCAGCCATTTCGGCGGCCGCGCGGAAAATCGCCGCGTCCGGTTTCGACGCGCCGATGCGGAAGCTGAGCGCGTACACGTCGAACACGTCGGACAAAATGTCGTAATGGGCGACGCAATACTCCCAATGGACTTCGCACGTGTTCGATAAAACGCCCAGGCGATAACCGGCCTGCCGAAGCTGGGCGATGATCGGCAGCACCGGCAAGTGGATCGCGAAAATTTCCGAAAACGCATCGACGAGCCGATCGTAATCGGGGCGGCAATCGGCGGCCGCGCAAAACGTCTCGAAAAAATCGCGGCTGGAAACTTGCCCCTTCTCGTACCGATACAACAATTGGTCGTCGAGCATGGCGTGACGCACTCGTTCGACGGCGACGCCCGCCGCCGCCGCCGCTTGGACCATCATGCGTTCGAGGCTAAACTCGACGAGAACCTTGCCGAGATCAAAGTAGAGAAACGAAGGTTGCATTGGCGAGCCTTAAAGGTCCGTTCGGATTTCGTACTGCCCGTTGCGCCGTGAAAGATTGCGATTGTAAAAGGGATCGGCGGCAATCGTGCCGCCCCAACGTTCGACAAACGCGACGATTTCGGCCGTCGGCGGAAAGCGGTCGCGGCTGGCTGTTTCCAAATGATAAAGTTTTGCGTGCGGGGTATAGACATTATAATACCCCTTCGCGGCGATTTTAAGGCATAGGTCCACGTCTTGAAAGGCGGTCGGCAGCTTTTTTTCGTCCAATCCGCCGACTTCCCGAAATACTTTTTTGCGAAGCATCAAGCAGGCAGCCGTCACGGCGCTGCAATTGCGCACTACCTGTGGGAAGCGAAAGTAGGCTTCGTCGGCGTCCGGCAGCCCACGAAAAATATGCGCGGCGGTTCCGCATGGGCCGACGGCCACGCCGGCATGTTGAATCGTATTGTCGGGATACAACAGTTTCACGCCGACGGCGCCGACTTCCGGCCGCTGCGCGTGTTCGAGCATCGCTTCGATCCAGTTGTCATGGATCGGAAGGACGTCGTCGTTCAAAAGCAGCAGATATTCGCCGCCGGCGGCCGTCGCCGCGCGATTGATGAGCGCCGAATAATTGAACGGCTTCCGGCGTTGATCGACGTAGCACGCGGCGTATTTGTTGCGGATTTCTTCCTCGAAAAACGCCTTCAGCAGGTCGGCGCGCGAATTATCGACGAGCACCAATTCCACGTTTCGATAATCGGTATGCTTTTGCAAGCCGTCGATGCAACGCCGGAGCAATTCGATGTTGCAAGAAGGCAGCAGGATGGAGACGAGCGGTTCATTGGCGATTAGGTAGCGGACCCTCCAGCAGCCCGGCGCGATGCCCGGTTCGACGGAAACCGAAACGCCGCGGCGGCGGAACGCATCTTCGATCGCTCGCCGCGCCGCTGCATCGGCGATCGGCGTTGGGTCGGCTCGCCGATGGCACAAGATTTCAGGGATATGGACGATTTCGCGGGCTTGCTCCGCGACGCGCAAATACAAATCATAATTCTGGCTGCCGTCATACTCCGAGCGAAAACCGCCCGCCGATCGCAGCAAGCTCGTGGAAATCGCCGTCAAATGGCCGATGTAGTTGTACGCCATGAAAAGATCGGGGGACCAGTCGGGCTTGAAAAACCACCGCTGGCGAGTTCCCCGCCCGTCGATTCGATCCTCGTCGCTATAAAAGAATGGTGCCTTCGGGTGTTCGACGATTGCATCGGCGATTTCGCACAACGCATGGGGCGCCAGCGCGTCGTCGTGGTCCATCAGGACGCAAAACGCTCCGCGCGCAAGCCGCATCGCTTCGTTCGAGGCCGCGGAAACGCCGCCGCGATTCGGCAAGCGGCTGACGCGAATGCGGGAGTCGGCCGCGCTCGACTCGGCCAGCAAGGCGAGCATTTCCGGCCGGCTCGAAGCATCGTCGCCGATGCACAACTCCCAATTTTTGTAGAATTGCGACCGAAGCGAATCGATCGCATTGCGCAAAAGCGACGGCTCGGCGTCAGCGACCGACATGAGAACGGTCAGCAGCGGCCCGGCTTGCAATCGTTCGGCGGCCGTCCGCGCCGATTCAATCTCGCAGCGCTCGAATCGTTCCATCCAGAGATCGAAATCGGCTTGCGTCCGCCATGCACTCAGGCCCTTTTGGCAAATGCGATTCCGAAGGGGCAAAACAACGCGGTTGCACAAGCGTCGGCAAATTCGATCGATCCAACGCACGAGGAACTCCCGAAATAAGCGATGTTACCGCAGCATCGTTTGACGCGGCCGCGCCATCGGCTGCGGATGCGCGACCTGGGTCGAAGTCGAGAACGGATCGACGTTCGGCGTCGAGGCGGATGGCGCGGCGGCGGCTGGAATCACTTCGTCGGCCAGATGCCAGCCGTCGGCAGGCAACACCTTCGATGGGCCGCCCGATTTCGCGTCATTCCTCACGATGGCCGTCGCCGGCGTTACGGCCGAATCGAGCGGCCGGATTGGCAGTAATTTTCCGGCCGTCGCGTTGTTGGGAATGCGATAGATCAAGTTCGGCTCGGGCCGCGACAGCCGATTCGACGCAAGCATTTCGCCAGGCGCCGGCGGCGTCGGCAACGCCCGCAACGGCGCACCTTGCCGCACCCACGCCAGCCAGGCGTTTTGCAGAGGGCCAAGCCCTTGGACGCCGTAGGTCCGCTCGACGGCTGCCGGCCAATTGTCGCTTTTCAAACCATCGCCGATGAACTCGACGAATTTCCGCCGACCGCCTTGTTGAATCAGATATTCAGCCAGCGAGTAGCCCTGGGCGTACAGCGGCATGTAGTCGGGCGGATACTCCATGATCGCAAACATCTCGTTGAATGCGATGCCGCGGTTGTTGCGGAGCAGTTCGGGAAGCATCTCGCGATACTTGGTTCTTTCGCTGATATGTTCGACGCTCGTGGCGCCGCCCTCGTCGACCCAACGCGGCAACGGCTCGCGGAAGCGAGAGGCGAAAATCATGTGCGTGATCTCGTGCGGCAACACGGAATCGAGCACCCGCTGCCGAGTGCCTTGGATTTTCATCCGCCAATCGTACACTTCGCCGCGCGAAAAAACGAAAGTCGTCGCGCCGCACGCCTCGAGTTGCGGTTCCGCCGTTACCGTCATCATGCACGGTTGCGACCAGTTCGGCATTGGCGTGCCGAGCCAGTCGACGGCCAAATCGTGGCGATATTTTTCCGCCGCCTGGGCAACTTGCTGGGCGAAGGCGGGATCGGCCGTCTCGACGATGAAATTGGCGGTCCGCTGCTGGGCCCCCATCGACGCCGAGAACATGGCCGCCGACAGCACGGCCGCCAATAACGCAACCTTGATGATTCGAGCTTCCATGCTCATCCTCGCTTCCATGACGGCAATGCGATAGATAGAAGATAGATAGAATTTGTGCAGGTTGGATAAACCTAATCTATCGTAACGAATTAGCCAAGGGCAATTTGCCGACGCGAATCGGGAGTGACTCGCCACCCGCCGCAATCCACGGGCGTACCTCGCACGACTGGCGAACATCGACAATCGCGTAGACATGGGCATGTTGGGGTAAATAGAGGGTGTGTTGGCAAGATTTTCAAAACTGCCAAAATGTCCGGCCGGTCAACCGTCCTGGTAATTTGGGCGTCTTTTGCGGCGAATAACGCCGGGCATCAAGATGCCGATTCCGCAAGGCCGATTTTACCCCAAGTGCAACGCATTCGCGCGGGCTGGACGATGCCGCGCGGTAATCATCCCGCAAGCAGAGGCTTTGGGAAATTGAAAAAACGTCTTGCTCGGCGCCGAATGACGCAAAACCGCTCCCTTGTCGCCGTGGTCTGTGTCATTTAGCCCTCGTGAGATCGACAATGCCTCTGCCAAACACCAGCGATGGACATCTCATGACCGACCAATCCGCGTGTCTTGCTTTGTTTCGCGGCCGTCAATTTCCGGCCCTGTTGCTCGTGCTTGGGTGCTGTCTGGGCTTGGCCGCCCAGACGATGGCCTCCGATCTGCGGGAAACGCCGATCGTGAAGGCCGTGCAACATGCTCGCGGATCGGTGGTCAATATCCGCGGCGAAAAAACCGTCGCCGCCCCGGCCGGACAATCCACCGCCAGCGGCGTCAGCCAGCGCGTCAACGGCATGGGCACCGGCGTGGTGATCGACCAACGCGGCTACATTATAACGAACTACCACGTCGTGGACGGCGTTCGCGACATCTTCGTCACCACCGCCGACGGCAAACGTTATACCGCGAAGTTGGTCGCTCACGACGCCGAAACCGATCTTGCGATCATCAAAATTAACTCGCAAAACGAATTGCCGGTCATCTCGATCGGCACTTCCTCGGATCTCATGACCGGCGAAACCGTGATTGCGATTGGCAACGCCTACGGCTACGAGCATACGGTAACCCGTGGCATCGTCAGCGCGCTGCATCGCGCCGTGCAGGTCAGCGACGCGCAGTATTACGACGATCTGATTCAAACCGACGCCAGCATCAATCCGGGCAACTCGGGCGGGCCATTGTTGAACATCGACGGCGACATGATCGGCATCAACGTGGCGGTTCGAGCCGGCGCCCAAGGCATCGGATTCGCCATTCCAGTCAATAAAGTCGCGTCGATCGCCGTCGGGTTGTTGGCCGCTTGCAACACCAACAAAACGTGGATCGGCATGGAATCGTCGAACGAAGTTGCGTCGCAATCAGGCATGGCCGTCGGCGCGGTCGAGCCGAAGAGTCCGGCCGCCGCGGCGGGGCTTGCCGCTGGCGACATCGTCGTGGCCGTCGATGAAACGCCGGTCGAGCGGCCGTTGGATTTCCAACGCGCCATGCTTGATCGGACGCCCGGTGAAACACTTCGCCTGACAGTGCGACGCGCGGCGTCAAGCAGCACGAGGACGTTGAGCCTCACGCTCGGTTCGTCGCCCGAGACGCACGCGGTGGCGGTGTCCAAGCCGGCTTGGGATGTTCTCGGGCTGGAGCTGAAACCAATTTCAGCAGACGAGTTTCGCAAGAATTATCAGACCACCCATTATCGCGGCGGCCTGAGCGTGACGGCGGTTCGCGCGGATAGTCCCGCCGCCAGTCAAGGCATCGTGGCCGGCGACGTGCTGGTCGGAATGCACGTTTGGGAAACCACATCGCAGGAGAATGTCGATTACATTCTCCGCCGGTCGGATTTCTCGACGCTTAGTCCCGTGAAGTTCTTCATCCTTCGCGGCGACGAAACTCTGTACGGCTATCTCTCGACCGCGCCGGTCAAAACCGCGCAGCGATAGTATTGGCGCCGCGGAACTCGGAACATGCCAAGATAGCCGGAGGCTAAAGCATCCGGAATGCCGGAATGTGCGTCACTGTTTCTCGGGAGGCTGTTAGCCTCCGGCTATCTTGTTCTCTCTTGTTCCATCATCATCTTTTATTCAGGATGAAATGCCTGACGCCTGGTTTCGCCAAAACTTCAAAAATGCTCCAAACCCGAATTCCGGGCAGCCGTTGCGTGTCCGCCGAAAAAACGGTACGATAGCCCCTGGAAGGAATCAGAAAGATGCGGCGAATTCTCGTCACCAGCGCGTTGCCTTACGCCAACGGACACATCCACATCGGCCACTTGGTCGAGTATCTGCAAACCGACATTTGGGTGCGTTTTCAGAAACTCACGGGCCGGCGGTGCGTTTACGTTTGCGCCGACGATACGCACGGCACGGCCATTATGATCCGCGCCCGGCAGGAAGGCATTTCCGAGGAAAAACTGATCGCCGACATGCAACAGGCTCACGAGGCCGACTTCGCCGGGTTCGATATCGCGTTCGACAATTACGGCAGCACCAATAGCCCCGAAACGCGCGAGGCGTGCCACCGGATTTGGGCCGAAATCCGCAAAGCCGGCTTGGTCGAGGAACGAGCGGTCACGCAGCTTTACGACGCCACGGCCGGCACGTTCTTGGCCGATCGTTTTGTGAAGGGCACGTGTCCAAAATGCAAGACCGCCGACCAATACGGCGACAGTTGCGACCATTGCGGCGCCCATTATAGCCCGACCGAATTGATCGATCCCGTGAGCACGCTTTCCGGCAGCGTGCCCGAGGTGCGTGCGGCCGATCATCTGTTCGTGCACATCGAAAAGCTGCACGAGTTTCTGGCCGAGTGGACGCAAACGGGCGGACATCTTCAGCCGGAAATCGCCAACTACTTGGCCGGCCATTTTTTGGGTGAGCCGCTGCACGATTGGGACGTTTCAAGACCCGCTCCGTATTTCGGTTTCGAGATTCCCGACAGCCCCGGCAATTATTGGTACGTTTGGTTCGACGCGCCGATCGGCTATATCGGCTCGACCGATCAGTGGTGCAAAAAACACGGCGAGCGGCTCGACGATTGGTGGCGAAGCGACGACGTGGAAATCCATCACTTCATCGGCAAGGACATCACATATTTTCATACGTTGTTTTGGCCGGCCATGTTGCAAATCGCCGGCTTGAGCCTGCCGGCCAAGGTGCATATCCACGGCTTTTTGACCGTCGGCGGCGAAAAGATGTCGAAAAGCAAGGGCACGTTCATCCGCGCCTCGACCTACTTGGAACATCTCGATCCGGCGTATTTGCGGTATTATTACGCCTCGAAACTGTCGTCGGCCGTCGATGACATCGACTTGAACCTCGAAGATTTCGTAAACAAAGTCAATTCCGATTTGGTCGGCAAGGTGGTGAACATTGCCAGCCGCACGACGAAGTTTTTGGCCCGCTCGGGCATGGCCGCTGAGTATCCCGACGACGGCGGTTTGTTCCAAACGGCCGCCGACGACGGCGCGGAGATCGCCAAGGCGTACGACGGCGGCGATTACAGCCGGGCGATGCGTTCGATTATGGCCGCGGCTGATCGTGCGAATGCGTTCATCGACAGCCACAAACCATGGGAGTTGGCAAAGCGACAAACGCCGGAATCGGCCGTCGCCGTGCAACAAATCTGCACGGTTGGGTTGAATCTATTTCATCAGTTGGCCGTTTATCTTGCTCCGGTATTGCCCAAGCTGGCTCGACAGACCGGCGAGTTGCTCGGGCGTCCGATCACGAGTTGGGAGCAATCGCAACGGCCCCTTATTGGCACGCCGGTCGGAAAGTTTATGCACATGATGGAACGAGTTGATCCGGAAAAAGTCGAGGCGATGCAGGCGGCCAGCGCGGAGCCGGCGGCCGAAGAACCGTCGCCCGCCACGATTCCCTTTGACACCGACGCTTCGTTGCAGGCCGAGCCGCTGGCCGAAACGATCAATTTTGACGAGTTTTCCAAGGTCGATTTGCGCGTGGTTCGCATCGTCGAGGCGGAAGACGTCGCTGGGGCGCAGAAGTTGTTGAAACTCACGGTCAGCCTCGGCGGCGACAATCGCCGCACGGTGTTCGCCGGCATCAAGGGCGTGTACAAACCGGAAGACCTCGTCGGCCGCTTGGTGATTTGCGCCGCGAATTTAGCGGCGCGGAAAATGAAGTTCGGCTTGAGCGAAGGCATGATCGTCGCTGCCGGCGGCGGTGGCGGGGAGATTTATCTGCTTGCGCCCGACGCCGG
>CAZWNM010000065.1:0-7921 GCA_964635765.1 uncultured Planctomycetaceae bacterium
GAAACGGGCGGTCGCCGACATCCGCAAGAATCGTCCGGTAGGCCTGGAAGCCGGCGTCCACCGCGTCGTCCGCGTCGATGCCGTTGCCGTGAATGAAAATAACGGTTGGCATGGCGGCGTCGTCGGCGTGAAATTTTTTGGCGTCGGCGTCGGCCCATTGCGAATCGGCGCATTGGCAATTGTCTTGAAATCGCCAATAGCGAACGGACGGCGACGCGCCGTTCTTATCGCCGCGGCAGGCGGCGTCGCGCGTGCTGACCAACCAAAGCTGCTGCGCATCGTCGGCGCGGGCGGCAGTGCCAAGGGCAAAAAAGACCAAGCCGACCGCCAAAAAGGCCGACGCACGTGCGAATCGCTTCATGGAAATCATCATGATGATTATTGTGGCGTGGTTTGCCGGCCCGGGGCTTCCGTTGCGGCGAGGCGAGCGTTTCGTGCTGCCCGCCCGCCGCCCGGCATTCGTTTCCGCGCGTTCCGTTGTCAACTCACGCGGTAATTATATTCACATGGGAACGCCTGCGGCAAGTGTAACACAAAAATCGGCCTTATGTGGGAAAAAAGCGACAAACGAGCGTTTCGTAAAAACCGCGGCCGTTGCATTTGCACATCGTCAATTCTGGTGTAGAGTTCTCGTGGCGGAGTTTTCGCCAGGAAACGCTACTGTTTCGACTGGAGATTCGAGAAATGAAGAAACTACTGATTTTAGCGGTTTTAGGAATGCTGCTCTCTGGAGCGGCTGGATGCAAGTTTTTGGATTGCATGTTCCGCGGCGGACCGGCCAAAGAACCTTGCCCTTGCCAGCCCACCACTGTGGTGACCTCGCCTTGCTGCGACTCGCCTTGCGGCGGAGGAACCGTGGTATCGTCGGGTTGCAACTCATGTGCCGGCGGCGTAACAACTACGACAAGCAGCGGTTTGCCCGGCCCGGCGCCATCCACGTACCAGGGCAGGTAACCCTTGATTGGGAGGAGGCCAATCATTATGAAAAAACTTTTGATTCTATCGGCATTCGGATTGTTCTTGGCGGCTGCAAGCGGTTGCCATATTTGTGACTGCTGGAGATACGCCTACGGCTCCAACTCGAACGCGAAATGCGCGCAGACGTGCTCGACGCCGTGCGTGGTCGTCGACGACGAGTCATGCGCCTCGAGCGAATCGTGCGGTTGCAGATAATTGCGACGACTGATTCCGGCAGTTGATTCCGGCGATGCCCGCATACTTGGTTCATCGCGCGTCGATCGCGGCTTGACTGCGATCGACCGCGGTGGACATCGGCGGCGGCGCGAGAATTCGCAACGCGGCGGATTGCACCACGGAGTCACGGAGTACACGGAGAAGAAACAGGAGAAAAAATAGAGAGAGGAAACCGCGAATGAACGCGAAAACGCCAATTTTTAGATAACCAGTGAAAGCATTCGCGGTTTTTGCGTCCATTCGCGGTTTTTTTCCTTTTTTCAATGCTTTCTCCGTGTCCTCCGCGTCTCCGTGGTGTTCTCCGTCGTTGGCTGTTGCGTAAAAGCGTTACTCGGCATGTCGTGCTTGCCACCATCGGCGAAGACGGAGCAACGGCGCGCGCAGCGTCCACGGCGGAAAATGACTATACCGCATCATCGGAATGATCCGCGTCAGAAAATATCGCTTGCTCGCATAGGAGCCGACGCCCATGTCGTAAACGCGGTCGCCGCGCGCAAAACTGCTTTCGATGGTGCGAGCCAGCAACGCGTTGCCGACGCCGTGTTTCGCTAACTTGGCGTTGAATCCGCGCCGCATTCCGAAAACGTAGCCGCGGTAATGATAGCCGTAAATAAAGGCGACCGGCGTTCCGCTCAAGAGCAGCAAGTTCACATCGACCTCTCCGGCGGCGGCAGCCGCTTCGTGCGATTCGCGCAAAAAACTGCGTATCGATTCATGCGTCAGCGTCGTGCCATCGTCGGCCGACGCCTGCCAGCTTTGCCGGGCGATCTCTTCGCAAGCGTCGTATAAATCCCAGCGCGGCGAGCCGTCATTGCACATGGCGCCTGCCGGCCGATAATGCACGCTCGAAATCTCGCCTTGTTCGGCAAGCGTTCGCGCATCGTGGCGAAAACGCCGCAGCCACGAGCCTTTGCGCGAGGCCCAATACGAATCCCAGGTTCCGTCGAGATCGACGACGTACGTTCTGTCCCAAACGGTCGGATAAGCCTGAAAGCCGACGGCCGCCATCGCCCGGCGTGCAACTTCGGCGTCCGTGCCGACGGCGCCTTGCCACCGCAAGTCCAAAACGTCCCAATCGCGCGGCGTGCGGCGGATATGTTCCAAGCCGGCGGCGAACGTCAACTCCGGGCTGGGGCCGATGGGACCGTAAAACGAGCCCCAATCGTGAAGCGGAAAGGTGAGCGTCCGAAGATGCCCTAGTTTCGTTTTTTCGTTTTGCACCACCAGCGGCAAAATGCCCAGAGTCCGATTTTCGTCCGAAACGACCAGCACGCGGAGCTTTTGGTTTTGGCCCGCGCCGAAGTGCCGCCAGTAGATTTCCAGCCATTCGAGCGACTGAAAAAACGAGGCGCCGGCGGTTTGCGGAAGCAGCTCCCCCCACTCTTGGCGGAGTGCGGCGAGGTCGTCGATGGCGTTAATTTCGCGGACCTGTGGCATAAGCAAGTTTAGGCCACGATTTACCCCCTCGATTGCTGCATAGACAGGTTTGCCGCCGATGTTATCACGCGGCGTCGCACGAAAATCAGACGGCAAACACCTCGGCCAAGGACAGCCGAAAGCCGGGCAGCAGAGCGTCGTCGGTTAGCGATTCGGCAACGGTTAACGGAAGAGTTTCATGGATTCTTTTCGAATGCGACTCGGCAACTATTCGGCTAATTCATCTTTCCCCAGACACGGGCGTGTCGTTTAGTGGTTTGTCCTGATGTTGTTGATAGCATAAGCTCGCTAGGAGACCAGACATAAAGAACAAGGCGATGCAAAGCCAGTAACCCTGGCCAAAACGGAGAAGAAGCCAGGTGGATGTACCCCAGGTGTGCCCAACAACAATGGCAATCGAGATTGCCATTGCCAACCACCGAGGAGACAATAGTATGACCGTCGAGAAAAGGGCGATCCAGACGGCAATCCCGGCTTCGAACGCCAAGGGGTGTTGCTGAAGCAGCCAATGAAATGGAGGACAACCCTCCATCGCCGTTTGGTAGTTGCCCTTCCAATACTGCGAGTGCTGCCCAAGCAGGGTGATCGATTGATCCAAGATGCAAAGAACAATCGGAGGTATGCAAAGCCGAAGTTTCATAGTTGAGTCCATCCTGGGAGTTCTACCATCCCCTATTCTTCTTGAGCCATCCAAACCGCTCGGCGGCGTCTACTCACCCCCTCAACCCCTCCACTACCGCCGAAAATTGTTCCAACGTCGTTTGCATGTCGTCAACAATCTCCTGGGTTAGAATCGCGGGCTCGGCGGAATTCCGATAGATGGATGCCGTTTGCGCCGCCCGATCGACCACGCAAACCGCACGGCAGTAGCCATGATAAGCGATTGTACCCCGTTCACGATCGTCGGTCAACTGCGGTTCGCCTGGACATATCTGACCTATTTTCCTCTCGTGATGTATAATGTTCCGGCTGCCACGGGCGAAACACCGAACAGGAAAAAAACATGAAACGCGCTTGCATCACGGGCATTACGGGACAAGACGGCTCCTATCTGGCGGAGCTGCTTTTGGAAAAGGGCTACGAGGTTCACGGTTTGGTGCGCCGATCGGCGATGGAAGACCCGGCACATCGGTTTTCGCGCCTCTCCGGCATTCTCGACAAGCTCCATCTTCACGCAGCCAGCCTGGAAAGTTTTCCGAGCATCTACACCACCATCGGCGAAGTCAAGCCCGACGAACTGTATCATCTGGCGGCACAGAGTTTCGTGTCGTATTCGTTCGAGGACGCCTTTTCAACGTTTCTCTCGAACATCAACGGCACGCATTACGTGCTGGAATCGGTTCGGAAGTGCGCGCCCGATTGCAGGGTTTATTTCGCCGGCTCGAGCGAGATGTTCGGCAAGGCGTCGGAATCGCCGCAGTCGGAAACGACCGTGTTCCATCCGCGGTCGCCCTACGGCATCTCGAAAGTCACCGGGTTCGATCTGGCCCGAAACTACCGCGAGGCCTACAACATGTTCGTGTGTTCCGGCATCCTGTTCAATCACGAGTCGCCGCGCCGCGGTTTCGAGTTCGTCACGCGAAAGATCACGTCGTTCGTCGCCCAGATCAAGGCCGGCCTCGCAAAGGAACTTCCGCTCGGCAATCTCGAAGCGCGGCGCGATTGGGGATACGCCAAGGACTACGTTCGCGCTATGCACGCGATGTTGCAACTCGACCGGCCCGACGATTTCGTCGTCGCCACGGGCGAAACCCATTCGATCCGCGAATTCTGCCAACGGGCGTTTGCCCGCGCGGGGATGGACTACCAGGATTACGTCACGATCCACGAGGAGTATTTCCGGCCGTCGGAAGTGCAGCAGTTGATGGGCAACGCGGCCAAGGCAGAACGGGTTTTGGGGTGGCGGCCGACGGTTCGCTTCGAGGGACTGGTGGACATGATGGTCGATCACGACCTGGCTGCCGCGCGGAAAATTTCTTAGGACAGCCGTAACGGCCGGCTTGAAATTGGCGTCGAGAAATTTTCATCCCAGCTCGCCAATTACTCAAGAAATACCCAACCGAATTTCTCGGCGTATTTTGCCGATAGGTTCTAATATTGGCAGTTACCCCAAGTTATCTCCCCTGCGTGGAATTGCCAAACATTCATAATTACGCAAATCAACACATAATCAGGAGAATTGTGCATACAATGTTGACCCATTTTCAGCAGATTAATGGCGTTCACGATCTTCGCGAATATGTCAACACCACTTTATGCGTTCAATGTCAGCTTCAGGAGGGAGCATTTTCCATGACAGAACACGTATTGTGGCGAAGCGGGAGGCCCTGCGGGATTTATTTCTGCCTACACGGCCCACGAGCCACGAAGTTTACGGCCATTTGGGATGCCCAGCGCAATCAAGTGCTGTTTTACGGCTCTCGGGGCGAGCGATTCCTAAAAACGCAATTGCTCGAATCGCCTCGCCAAAAAACCATCGCAGCCTAGCAACGCATGAGAACGCTCCGAATAAACCCGGGGCAGACACCAGGCACTTTTCCAAAAAACAGACATCATCCCTATACCATTATAACGGCACGGAGGTTATTTCATGCTGGTTTTATCACGACGAGAGACCGAGAGAATCAAACTGGGCAATTCGATTGTTGTAACGGTGGTAAAAGTGACGGGCGATAGAGTTCGATTGGGCATCGAGGCCCCGAACGACGTTTTGGTATTGCGAGGCGAGCTTGAGCGGCACCCGGTGGAACCGCCGCTCCCGCTCCAGGCATCGGCGTAGATTGCGTTTTTTGCCCCGCGCGGCGAAGCGGCCGTCGCCGCGCGGCAACCCCGGTGTCGTGGGCGTCTTTTTTCCGTCCGCGTCAAGCACCAATGGCAAAATGCGGCCTCGGGCCGAGGCGAACGGATTTTCGGCGGGAAGATGTTCGCCGCCAAGCAGCGTAGGGCGTCACGGTCGTAGTTGCCGACCGCGACTCGCTACGGATTTACGAGGGCCCGTTCTTAAGCGCGGGGACGCACGGCGCCGGTCAGACCGCTGTAGTCTGAGCGATCGCTGGGGTGCCACAACGGCTGGCCGTGCAGGATGCGCTCGGCCAAGATGTCGATCTTCGCACGCGACCCTGCCGGGGCATCGGTAGCGCCAAAACAGTCGTCCTCCGCGGGCAGAAAATCTTCGTCATGCCCACATTCCAAAATTGCTTCGAACACGTTCTTCATCACGGCAAACTCCATAACAGAACCAAAAAATCCTCCTAGCAGACGGAGGACTACCCCAAGAAGAACCAAAACACTTTATTATTCACGAATAGCCACGTTAGTCAAGGCTAATTTTCCAGGAATTTTACCGGGGATCGCTTTTTTCCACGTTTCCACCACTGAAAAACCGCCTCGAACGCCATAACTTCATGGATTTTACACTCCATCGGGCGTCCACGGCCGGCCGCTGAACGGTTTTCAACGGCGCCGGCATGTTTTTTGTGGTTGGTCGCCGGCGGCCTTTCCTCTAAAATCGCTCGCGGCGAGTGTAACGGACAAAGTTGAATAAAAATCGCTCGCGGCGAGTGTAACGGATGAAATTGAACGAGGAACTGAAACATGCTGCATTTGCGAAACAAAAAACGCCTGTTGGCATTTCTGATCGTCACGCTAGCCATCGCGGCGGTGTTTTGGTGGTTGCGGGCCGGAAAACCACGAATCATCGTCGATAATCAATCCGGCCAAGCCCTGAAATCCTTGACCGTTACGTTCGACAACGTGAAGCATGATCTTGGCGATATTCCCAGCGGCCAGTCGCGATCGATGGATGTCCAGATTTATCGTGACGCCAACTTCGAGCTGAGTGGCTCGCTAGCCGACGGCACGTGGATTCACGTCACCGGCCATTATGGCGTTTTTACCCACTTGCTTCACGGCATTTTCGACTCCAATTTGCACATCACCGTTGGCGTCGGCGGCACAATGAGCGTGAAATAGCCGCTGCAACTTGTCTAGCCGCGTTATTTGCTCTATTTACCCAAGTTTTCGGCCGGCTTTCCCGGGTTCCGCTCTTGGCCAAAACGGCAAAATCTGCTACAAGTTCCGCTTTCCGGGCAACAATCAAGGAAATCGCGCACCATGAACTTCGGTCGAATCGTGCGGATGGCGATCCGCTACAAATACACCTTCGTGGCATCCGTTTTTTCCGCGTTGGCGGTTGCGGTGCTTTGGGGCGCCAATATCGGCGCCGTCTATCCGGTGATCGAAGTCGTTTTCAAGAATAAATCGCTGCAACAGTGGGTCGACGAAAAAATCGACGAACACCACGCGACGGTCGCCGCGAAAACAGCGGAACTGGAACAGTTGCAACGCGATCTTGCGGCCGCCCAAAAAGCAGGCAACGAGGATCGCACGGCCGAGATTGAAAAAAACATCAACACGGCGAAATATAAATGGGACACCGCCGTCGCGCATGGCGGCTATTGGGAATACGCCAAGCCGTTCGTCGATAAACATTTGCCGAACACCCCCTTTGGCGCATTGTTTTGGGTCACCGTGCTGCTTTTTGTCGGAACCGTCCTAAAAGCCCTTTTCATCGTAGCCAACAACATGTTGGTCGCTCGGTTGTCGCAGTTGGCCACGTTCGACCTGCGAAAATTGTTCTATCGCCGCACGCTGCGCATGGACTTGGCCATGTTCGGCGAAGAAGGCACGGCCGATCTGATGAGCCGGTTCACGAACGACACGTCGCAAGTCGCCCGAGGGCTGGATTCGCTGTTCGGCAAGCTGGTCCGCGAGCCGCTGAAGATGCTCGTCTGCCTGATTTTCGCGGCATGCATTTGCTGGCAGCTTCTTCTGCTGACGCTGGTGATCGTTCCGCTGGCGGCATTTTGCATTCGTTGGCTGGCCAAAACGCTAAAGCGCACGAATCGCAAGGCGATGGAGGAAATGGCCAACATCTACACGACTTTGGAAGAAACTCTCCGCAGCATCAAGATCGTCAAGGCATTCACCAACGAATCGCAGGAACGCCGCCGATTCCACGAGAACAACAAGCGATACTACGAGAAGTCGATGCGCATCGCCCGATACGATTCGCTGAGCCATCCGATGACCGAAGTGCTGGGCATCGCCACGATCTCGCTGCTCATGGTCGTCGGCGGGTGGTTGAGCTTCGCGGTCAAACCCTCGTTGTTCGGCTTCAGCTTGGGCAATTGGACGAAAGCGATCGAACAGGGCGCCATGCTGACGTTCTTCGCCCTGCTGGCCGGCATGGCCGATCCGCTGCGGAAAATGTCCGATATTTTCAGCAGCT
>CAZWNM010000066.1:0-7919 GCA_964635765.1 uncultured Planctomycetaceae bacterium
CTGCTGCTGAAGATCGAGCCGCGCTGGATTGTCGATCATCGTCGGCCCGGCCGGCGATTCGTGACGCAATGCATTCGCGTCGGCGTCGGGCATGGTCGCCCCACGCTGCTGCCGCTCGAAGGCATCGAGACGCGCCTCGCTGTCGTTCCGCTCTTGCCTCGTCTGTTCCAACACGCCGTACGCTCGGGTGCGCGGCATTTCCCAATTGCTACGCCACTGCGATTGCCGCTCCGCCGCAAACCGCTCGGCCTGGGCGTTCGCCGCTTCCACGGCCCGCTGCGGATCGGTGTCGGTCGCGGAAAACGGCGTTCGGGCGTCCGACATCTTTTCGACGACATAGGCGGTTGCGGCGTACGTCGGCGGAATCGCTTGCCAATGGCTGCGGCCCGCCGCGTAAATAACCGCCGCCGTCAGAAGGAACATCAGTACACACGGCAAAATGGGAACTTGGCCTGGCGAACGCGGCCGAATGACTTGCCGCATGGTGTTCCAAAATTTCGCCATTGCATTTCTTTCCGTTAAACGAGGTCGCCGGCGCAGACTGGGCCGTTTATTCGTCATCGACTCGGCACGGCTGGAGTTTGAGGATTTTTTGAGCCGCCCGCACCGCCCCCCGTCAACAAGCCGTCTGCTTCCCCCACGTCTTGTCCCGGAGCGACGTTCGATAATAGCCCGGCCATTCAACCCCGCGATAGATCGCCGGGCTATTGTCGAATGCCCCTATGGGCCAGGACCATAATGCTCTTGCCCTAAACAGCGATTTCGAGGACACTACCGCCCCAATTCTGGGGATTGTGTCGGCCGATGGCAAGCTGGAAGGACGAAATGGCGATGCGTAAAGCCATAGCGGCGGGAATCATCGCGGTGGCGCTCGGCGGCTGCGAAACGACCGGGGAGTTGACGACTCAGCCCGGTTATTTGCCGACGCAGACGGCCGAACAGCCGACGACGACCGCCTATGCCAACCCGTTTTTCGTGCCGATCGCCGATCCGCAGCTCGCCTGGGAAACCATCACCGAAGTCATCAGCGATTATTTTCGGATTGACGAGGAAGCGCCAGTTCGCATGGCCGGCAACATGCTGTTGGAAGGCAGCATCCGAACGGTGCCCGAGGTTAGCCCCACGATTTTCGAGCCTTGGCGGAACGATACGGCCGATTACGATCAACGGGTTGAAAACACGTTGCAAACGATGCGACGTCAGGCAATTCTTCGCGTCATGCCGGCTCAGGGCGGCTATTGGGTCGAAGTGACGGTTCTCAAATGGCTTGAAGACGCCAAGCCCGAACATGCCACGGCCGGCGCCGCGACGTTCCGCTTCGACAGCACGCTGACCGGAATTGTGAATCCCATCCTCAGCCCGGATACCGCGGAGGGTTGGATCGCCCGCGGCCGCGATATGGTGTTGGAGCAACGCATCATCGGGCATCTTTCGACCCGTTGCGGGCGGTAGGGGAAAACGGGAGGCTGGGACTGGAGACTGGAGAGTGCTGTCATTCTGAGCGTAGCGAAGAATCTCCGTTCCATCGCCGCACGCCGCTGCTGCAGAGATTCTTCGCTACGCTCAGAATGACTGGCCGCCAGTCGCATTTTCCGGTCTCTCCAGTCTCCTTGTCTTACTTCCCCCGCGCCGCGTTCCCAACCCCACGTCCCCAGTCCTCCTTTGTGTAATATCTGGGTAATTGGACGTGACATCACTCGCCGCCGGGGCTACAATCCGGGCGAGAATCGTCTCCTATGCGATAAGATTGCGCAAGAAAGACCCCACTTTTGGCCTACACGATCGATATACAACCTGCCGCTTCGGTGATAGGCCGACATCCGGAGGCCGCCGGTTCCGGCGATGCCGCGGCGCTCGATTTGTCGTTCGAGGCCGACATTCTGTCGCACATCGACGCCGGCCACGGTCTTGTGCCCAAGCTCGCACATTTTCCGCAACGCCTTTCGCGGCAGGATTTTTTGGCGGCGGCGTATCCGCTTATGTTTCTCTCGCGCCGCATCGAAGACCGCATGCTCGAATTGTTCCAGAAAGGCTACGTGAAGGGAACCGTGACGACCGGTCGCGGCAATGAGGCGACGGCCGTCGGAATGACCATGCCGCTTCGGGCGGGCCGCGACGTGGTTTCGTTGTTGCACCGCGACTTGCTGGGCCACCTGCTGTTGGGCATGTCGCCGCTGGCGCTGTTTTGCCAGTATTTGGCGAACGCTAAAAGTCCGACGCACGCTCGCGAGGGCAATGCGCATCATGGCGACGCCGCCCGGCGCCGGCTGCCCATGATCAGCCACTTGGGCAAAATGTTGAGCGTGGTGGTCGGCGGCGTTTGGGCCGCGCGACGCGAAGGCGAAGATGTCTTCGGGCTGGCCGTCGTCGGCGACGGCGGCAGCAGCACCGGCGAGTTTCACGAAGCCTTGAACCTCGCCTCCGTCCAACGCACGCCGGTCTTGTTCCTCGTCCAAAACAATCACTATTCGTTTTCCACCCCGACCACGCTTCAATATCACTGCCGCCATCTGTCCGATCGCGCGGCCGGCTACGGCATTTCCGGCAAGACCATCAACGGCCTTGATCCGTGGGAAGTTTACACGTCGGTTTGCGATACGCTCGACCTGATGCAGGCCACGCGGCTGCCAGCCATCCTCGAGTGCATGACGGTGCGTCTGCACGGCCACGCCGTGTACGATAAAGGCGATTATGTGCCGGCCGAAAAAATGAAGGAGTGGCAATCGCTCGATCCGCTTCCGGCCACGCGGCAAAAACTGTTGGAAACGTGCGGCTTCGCCGAAAAGAGCATCGCCGAAATCGAACAAGCGGTCGAGGAAGAAGTTCGCGCGGCAGTCGCGCGGGCGTTGGCCATCGAGCGGCCCGATCCGACGGCCAATCGCATGGCGAACTTCGCGGAATCGCGGCCGGCGACGGTCAAGCCCTATCGGGCGTCGAAGGTGAAAAACGGCGACGCGGTCGGCCGGGCGCTCGATTATCTGCTGACGGAAAATCCGGCGGCGTTTCTCTTCGGGCTGGATGTCGGCGTTTACGGGTCGGCATTCAAAACGTGCAAGGGCTTGATCGAGCGGCACGGCGCGAACCGCGTGCTCGATATGCCGATTTGCGAGGCGGCCCTGACCGGCTTCGCCTTGGGGGCGTCACAAACCGGCGGCCGCCCGATCCTCGAATATCAATTCGCCGATTTTTCGACCGAGGCTGTTTCGCAACTCGGCATGAACGCCGGCTCGTGGTATTTTCGAGCCGGCCGGCCCGCCCCCATGCTCGTGCGGCTGCCCTGCGGCGGCGGCTTGACCATCGGCGCGTTTCACTCCGGCGAGTTCGAGGGGCTTTGGTCGCGGTTTCCCGGCCTGAAATTGTTGTATCCGGCCACGGCCCAAGAAACCTTCGAGGCCCTTTTGGCGGGCTTCTACGATCCGAATCCCTGCCTGGTTTTCGAACACAAATTGCTCTATTGGAGCAAGTCGGGCGACATCGAATTCGACGGTGACCTGGAATCGGTTTGGCGGCCGCGGCGCTACACCGAAGGAACCGACTTGACCGTCGTCGCGTTCGGCGCGATGGTCCACGAGGCGTTGGCCGCCGCCGCGCGAAGCCCTCGATCGCTCGAAGTTTGGAATCCCTTCGTGCTGCAACCGCTGGACCTCGGGCCGATTTTGGAGTCGGTGTGCCGCACGGGGCGATTGCTGGTGGTCCAGGAATGCGGGGCGACGCAAGGACTCGGTGACCGTATTATCTCGGTCGTATGTCGCGAAGCCCTCGGCTCGCTGAAATGCCCGCCAAAACTCATCGCCGCACCAGACATGCCCGTGCCGTTCGCGCCGGAATTGGAAATGCACGCCCGGCCGAACAGCCAGCGCATCGAGGCGATTGCCGACCAAATGATTCGGGAGAGTTTTTGACGCCGATGTTGACGCATTGCAAAACAACTGATTTTTCCCCGGCTTCATGGCATCGGCCATCCAGGACGTTATAAATGGATTCCGCGTTGTTCAAAATGCCGCTGTACTTGCCCGCCCAAGGCGCGTCGGAAGTCGATGTCACGATCATCGAATGGCACGTGGCCGAAGGCGATCGCTTCACGAAAGGGCAATCGCTCGCGCAGGTCGATAGCGCAAAATCCGTGTTCGATTTCGAGGCGCCGTGCGCCGGCCTCGTCTTGCGGCGCTGCCATCTCGAAGGCGAAACCATCGCGCTTACCGAGCCGATCATGGAAATCGAAACCGACGATCCGGCGATGCGCGATTGGATTCCCCCGGCCGCGGCCGTCGAGCGGCCAGCCGCGCGGGCCGAACCGGCGGCGCCGCCGGCGACGACACGCTGGGACGAGCCGATCGTTTTTCTCGGCTTCGGCGGGTACTTGCCCGACCGCGTGGTGACGAACGAGGAGTTGGTCCGCGATTTCCCGGACATCACGCCAGAATACATTTATCAAGTGACCGGCATTCGTCAGCGGCGTTGGGCGGCCCCCGACGAAAAACCGTCGGACATGGCCTATCAAGCGGCCTTGGATGCGATTCGCCGTTCGCAGGTCGATGCGAAGGACATCGATGCAGTGATCGTTGCGACGACGACACCCGACGCGGCCATGCCCTCGACGGCCGCGATTCTGCAAAACCGGCTGAACCTGCAAACCGTGCCGGCGTTCGACCTCAACGCGGCGTGTTCCGGCTGGCTCTATGCGTCGTCGATCGCGCACGGCATGATCCTTTCCGGCATCGCCCACAATGTTTTGACCGTCGGCGTCGATCGGCAGTCGCAACTGCTGGATACCTCGGACCGGAGCGCGTATTTTCTGTTCGGCGACGGCGCCGGCGCGGCCATCGTATCGTCGGGCCGCCGCGGCCATCGCATTCATCAAACGATCTTGGGCGCCGACACGCACGGCCTGCACATGGCTCGCCGCGAGGCGCCAGGCTATCTGGTACACGGCGGCGAAAACAACACCGACCCGTGGATTCGCATCGACGGCCAGGCGTTGTTCCGATTCGCCACCGAAAGTTTTACGAAGATCATTCGCCAGGCGTTGGATCGGAGCGGCTGGAGCATGGAAGAAATCCGCTGGATCGTGCCGCATCAAGCGAACGGCCGGATCATCAAGGCGGCGGCGAAGCGGAGCGGCGTCGACTTCGGGCTTTTTTATCTGAACGTGGAGCAATTGGGCAACACGTCGAGCGCAAGCATCCCGCTGGCCCTGATCGAAATGGAAGACAAGCTGCAATCGGGCGACAAGCTGATACTCTGCGCCGTCGGCGCCGGCATGACCACGGCGGCGGTCTCGGTCGAGTGGTGAGCGTTTTTTTGGAACGAAAATCGCTCGATTTCAACGTGGTATTCCAGCGCCTTTGCCAGAGATTTGTCGCGCACGCAAAAGGGTTTATGCGTTATGCCGACCATGAACCGCCTTCGCCGAATCGCCCGATCGCTTTGGAACCTGCCCCGCATGCTTTTAATCGGGTTGGCGAGGATTTATCAATGGCTCCTCAGTCCGATGTTGGGCCGGCGTTGCCGATTCGAGCCGAGTTGCAGCCAGTATTTCATCGAGGCGGTGCGGAAGTACGGCGTCGTGCGCGGCACATGCCGAGGCATCTGGCGCATCTGCCGCTGCAACCCCTGGCATCGCGGCGGCTATGACCCGCCGTAGTTTCCACAAGTCGGACGCCACGCTATTGACCTCCCAAAAGAAAAAAGCCCGACGGCGGGCGAGCCGCGACAGGGCTTTTCTGGTTGCAAGTAGCGGCGACTGGATTTGAACCAGTGACACGCGGCTTATGAAGCCGCTGCTCTAACCGGGCTGAGCTACGCCGCCATGACCAATACGATTTAAGAATAACATCTTAAGACGGCCTATTCAAGCACCCGGCGCGGACCGTTCTCGGCACGGTCAGAATGCCGAAAAATCGCTCTTTACTTCGTCGCCGCAACGACCGCAAAGGCCGACAGTTCCGGCGTCATTTCGCCTTGATCGGTCTTCACCTTAATCGTCTTCATAATTTTGCCGGCATTGGGGCCGGCGACGAAAGTAACCGGAATCTGATGCAAAACGGCGGGACTGCTCTCCTTCGAGGTGTCGAAGCGGAACGATTTGTCGCTGCATGTGACGCCCAACACGCGGAACGGCTTCTTGCTAGTCACGACCAGCGTTTTGGTGACTTCGTGGCCCGGCTGAACCACGCCCATGAACAAAGCGGCGGGACTGACCATCACACCCGGCTGCACGCGGCCTTCGACCATGATTGGAATCTGCTGGCTGCCGCCGTCGTTGGCGAAGATCGTCAAATGGTCATTCAGGTAGCCAGCCGGCGCTGTTTTTGCCAAGCTAACCTGCAAATTATAAGAAACCTGGCCATAAGAGCGGCCGGTTTCGAATGCCTTGGCCGAAATATATGGATTCGAGCTTTTTACGTCTGTAATTTGCCACTCGTCGTTGCCCGAGTGGTTGACCGCCACGGTTTGCTCGCTGCCGGCACCTTGATCGATGGAGCCGATCTGAACGGAACTAGGCTGAAATTCGACATCGGTGCGGATATAGCCGCGATCTTGGAGCTGCACTTCGGCGTAAAACGGCTGGTCGATGACCACGGTAATGGTCGCACCGCGTTGGCCGTAGAACGAGCCTGTGTTAAAGATGGCAACAACCGCGCCCTTTTCGTAAGTTTTAACCAGGGGGTTTTCGATGCGAATGGAAGTACAGCCGCAGCTTGTATAAGCGTGTGAAATATGCACGTCTTCCAGATACAGATTTTCGAATACGAAGGCATATTCGGTTTTCGCCCCGTGCGCGACGTTGCCGAAGTCGTGTTCGGTTTCCGTGAACATTTTTGTCGCCCATTCCTGGCCAAAGCTAGGCAAAATGGCAACAATGGTGAAAATCAAAGCGACTGACAAATTCCGAAACATGGGCGAGAACTCCGTTACCAACAGGGGGGGTGATACTTTCCGATGAAATCTAGACCCTAATTCTATAGGTGTCAACTTCGATATTTGAAATTATCGCATGGTTTTTTCTAATGTCGTGAAGAATCCACATCAGGGGGGGTGGATTCAGACTACTCGGCAACTCTCGTACAAACCATTATACCGGTCCCAGTCAAGAGCGACGGGCAGTTCTCTTGGCCGCTGCGGTCATCCGGAACATCGTTACTGTCACTCTGAACGTCGTGAAGAATCTCATTCCCCCTCAAACGATAAGTCCCAACGACGAGATTTGTCGTTGCGCCCGGATGGCCGCATTCGCAAGAATTTTACCGGAACTTCCGCGTGGACCGCATTGCAGACCCGCCTCGACTTCGGTTAGAATACGGGATTACTTTGCGATGGCCTACCTATGCTTAAATCGCTCCCCAAGATTTTTGGGCGAGCGCCGTTGGCGTTTTTGACCATTGAATTGATGTTGGCGTGACGCTTCCAGAATCGGAATATGTTTGAATCGCTCCAAGAAAATCTGAGTTCGGCACTGCGAGCCTTGCGCGGACGCGGAAGGCTTACCGAAGCCAATATGCGCGAGGGGCTGCAAGCGGTCGAACGCGCGCTGCTCGAGGCCGACGTCAGTCTGTCGGTCGCCAAAGATTTCGTGGAGCGGGTCGCCCAACAGGCCGTCGGCGAAACGGTTCTCAAGTCGCTCGATCCGACCAAGCAACTGGTCTACATCGTCCATCAGGAGTTGATCAACCTGATGGGGCCCGTCGATCACTCGCTGCATCTGCGCGAGGGCGTGTCGGTGCTGATGCTTTGCGGCCTGCAAGGTTCCGGCAAGACGACCACGTGCGGCAAGCTCGGCCAGTTGCTCAAGCAAAACGGCCGGAAGCCGATGCTCGTGGCGGCCGACTTGCAACGGCCCGCCGCCATTCAGCAATTGCAGGTACTCGGCCAACAGCTTGGCCTGCCGGTTCATGCCGACTTGAACGCGAAAGACCCCG
>CAZWNM010000067.1:0-7866 GCA_964635765.1 uncultured Planctomycetaceae bacterium
AAAGTAGCGGGTGATCGAGGACGGCTGTTCCATGTCACAACCGGGCCCGTCGGCCGTTCCTTTCGTCGCCGGGGATGCCTTGCGCGTCGTATTGTTCGGGCCACCGGCCGCGGGAAAGTCTTCGCTCCTGGGCGCTCTGGCGGAATCGGCCCAGTGTCAGCAACATCTCCTGGACGGCAGGCTGTCCGATCCGACGAACGGCCTGGCCGCGTTGCAAAACGCGTACCGCCTCGATCATCGCTGAAAGACTCGAAACATCGCCCAACGTCAGCGAATTGTTCGGCCCCCGAGCGTCTTGACCGATGCCGATGTGGCAAGCCGGCATGTTGGGCAAATACTTCAACATCCAAAGCGGAAACAGTTCGCCCATCGCCGACTTGCCCCAGCGTTGGAAGTCAAATTTGCCGTCGACGATGCAGGCGCGATAGACGCCGATCATTTCGTCCAAATCGCATCCGATCAGTCCCGCGCCGAAAAGCACGCCGAGCCGCTCCGGTTCGATCGGCCGCTCACGCAATCCGGCGTCGACGCACGCCAAGTCGGCCGCCGCGAAAGCGAGTTGAATATCGCGGCTCATCACCTTCAGGCTTTTTCGCGGCCGAACGTATTGCTTCGGGTCGAAATCGGCCACAATGCCGCCGATCGGAGGCGGCAACTCGGCATCGACTGGCATGTCCAGGCGACGGATGCCGCCGCGACCCTCGGCCAGCGACGTCCAAAACGGGGCTTTGCCAATGCCGATCGGACTAACAACGCCCATGCCGGTGACGACGATTTCTTTTCTGGGCGTCATTTATTCTTTTTTGGGGGCCGAGCCTAGTAAATGTGCTGGGGGGATGAAAAGCCGAACTGTTCATGCTACCCTCTCCCCCATCCGTCGGCAAGGCACCCGCGGTGACGGGAGTTGCATAGTTAAGTCAGGTGGTATGCGTCGCCGTCCCTTGACAATCCAAGTCATGCGTGGGAAGTTTTTGGTTCTCAGTTTTTAGTTTTCAGTTTAGCCGCCGCGTCCACCCGGTGTTATGTCCGGCGAGGATGCCGGGGTAAACTATTCACCGTCCACTATTCACGACCCACTAGCTCTCCATGATCGCAGAAATCCTCGCCATCGGCGACGAACTCACGAGCGGCCAATCGCTCGACACGAACTCGCAGTGGCTTAGCCTGCGGCTCGAAGAGCTTGGCGTCCGCGTCTTGTATCATTCCACAATCGGCGACGAACTAACGCCCGGCGTCGAAGCGTTTCGCACGGCAATCGGCCGGGCCGACATCGTGATCGCCACCGGCGGACTCGGGCCGACGGCCGACGATCTGACGCGCGACGCCTTAGCCCAGGCCGTCGGGCGTCCGTTGCAACTCGACGCCGACTCGCTGGAAACCATTCGCCGAATGTTCGCGAGGCGCAATCGGCCGATGGCGCCGACGAATGAACGTCAAGCGATGTTTCCGGCCGGAAGCCGCGTCGTGCGAAATCCGCATGGCACCGCGCCGGGCATCGATCTCGACGTGCCGCGCGAGGGGCGGCCGGCGTGCCGCGTGATCTGTTTGCCGGGCGTGCCCGCCGAAATGATCGAAATGTGGCGCGATTCGGTCGGCACCGCGCTCGATGGTTTCATTGCCGCCGCGCTCGGCGACGCCCGCCGTGTGATTCGGCGCCGGCAGTTGCATTGTTTCGGCGCCGGCGAAAGCCAAATCGAGGCGATGCTGCCAGACTTGATTCGACGCGGCCGGCAGCCGACCGTCGGCATTACGGCCGGCGGCGGCACGATCTCGCTCCGCATCGTCGCCGACGGCGCGACGGAGCAGGAATGTTTCGCGGCCATCGAGCCGGTCGCTGCGACGATCCGAAAATGCCTCGGTTCGTTGGTATTCGGCGAAGGCGACGAGCGATTGCAAGACGTCGTTGTTCGGATGTTGCGGGAACGCGGCAAAACGCTGGCCACGGCGGAATGCAGCACGGCCGGTTTGCTGGCCGAACAACTCGGCGGCATCGCCGATGGTCAAGACGTTTTTCGAGGCGGATGGACGCTTTCTGAATTATCGTTGCCGCTTGCCCAAACAGCGGCCGCTTGCCGCAAGCGATTTGCCGCCGATTTTGGGCTGGCCGTCGGACCGCTGCAGGCGACCATCGGCATCGCGATTGCTTCCGACGAGGGCGTTCGCGTGATGGAATCGGCCGGGACGTATCATCCGGCATTCGCGCGCCTTTTTCTGGTGAAGCAAGCGCTTAATCAATTCCGGCTGGCAATGTTGGCGTGAAAGCCCGCATCAAGTCGTTCCGGCGATGCTTCACATTTTCCGCAACGGATTTTCCGCAACAACGCCTACGTACCCCAATCGCGCGCGTAGCGGAAGTCGCGGTCCATCGTGCGATGCGAGATTTTGGCGATCACCGGCATTCGTCGTTTGTAATGATTGCGGCGGACCATCGTCATCACGCGATCGACAAACTCGGGAGCGAAGCCGGCTTGCAACAGTTCCGCCCGACGCCAACGCCGATCGACCATGAGCACCAAAAGTCGATCGACCTCGGCATAGGAAAAACCAAGCTCGCCCTCGTCAGTCTGGCCGATCCAAAGGTCGCCGGTCGGCTCTTTCGTCAGAATTTGCTTCGGCACGCCGAGATGCGCGGCCAGCTCGTAAAGCTGGGTTTTGTAGAGGTCGCCGATCGGATTGACGGCCGAGGCCATGTCGCCGAACTGCGTGCCGTAGCCCAAGAGCAACTCGCTCTTATTGCTCGTGCCCGCCACGAGGGCGCCGAACGCCGCGCTTTGATCGTAAAGCACGGTCATCCGCTCCCTGGCGCATTTGTTGGATAGCCGCAGCCGCGAAGCGTCGGGAAATTTGGCGAAATAGGCGTCGATTTGATCGGCGATCGGAACATCAACCGTGTGAACGCCCAACTGGTCGATCACCAATTGGCTGTCGCGCCGCGTGGCGTCGCTTGATGTTTTATAGGGGATCGTCACGGCCAAAACATTTTGCGGCCCGAGCGCCCGAGCGCAGAGGAACGTGACGACGCTTGAATCGATTCCGCCCGACAGGCCGACGACAACCCGCTCGAAGCCCGCGCGGCGAATCTCGGCGGCGATAAACCGCGTGAGAATCTCGGTGACGAGTTCCGCGTTGATTTTCAGCGTGTTTTCGAGCGTTTCATTGCTCATAACGTCGCCGCTTGATGCGGTTGAATTCCTCGACCGTTACCAGAAGCCGCTCATCGCGGCCCAAGGGGCTTATCAACCGCTGGCGGCGCAACTCGGCCGTATCGAGCGCGGCCACGGTTAGTGACGCATCGAACATCGCGGCCTGTGCGATCGTGCGGCCGTCCGGGCCGACGGCCATACTGCCGCCCCAGAAACACAGCCCGTCTTCAAACCCGACGCGATTGACCACGACGACCGCCGCGCCGAGCAGTTGGGCGAAAGTTTTGGCGAGCTGTTCGTAAGTTTCGGCGACGGCCACTTTTTCGCCTTCGACGCCGCGAGCCGGCGAGTTGGCCGTGCAAACGAGCATGTCGATCTCTTCGGCCTGAAGGATGGCGGCAGCCGAGAGGTGCCAAAAATCCTCGCAGATCAAAATGCCCACTCGGCCGAACCGTGCGGTGTCGAACGCCGTGATGCGGCTGCCGGCGGCGAAGTAACGCTGCTCGTCAAACAGCCCATAGGTGGGCAAATAGACCTTGCGATGCACATGCGTGACTCGCCCGCCCTCGGCCCAAAGCGCGGCGTTGTAAAAACGATGCCGCGGCGACTCTTCGATAAATCCGACCACCAACGACATCGGCCCCGCGGCGTCGATCAACTGGCGGATTTCAGGCCCGTCGGGCGAAATGGCCAAGTCGGGCACCATGTCGCGTACGAAATAGCCGGTCAGCGACAGTTCTGGAAAGATAATCGCATCGGCATGTTGCCGCCGAGCCGCCTCGATTTGTTCGAGGTGCATCGCAAGGTTGCGAGGCAGATCGCCCAACACGGGCGCAACCTGAGCCATTGCCGCCCGAAGTACGCCGGGACGCTCATTCGCGGTCGATGTGTCGTGCGGGGAGTGCATGGGGGCTGGAGATTGGAGACTGGGGATTGGGGATTAGAAATCCTGGCGAAACCGGAATGGGTGCCACGGTTAGCTTGTCCAACCGTGTTTCATCACTGCCGGACAGCCAGCAGTGGCACTCAACTGTCCATGAAATCAACCTCAACCCTTATTATAGCTTATCGCTCCCCTAGAATCACCCTAACGGCCTGCAGCAGACTTTCCTGTGTGAGACGCGAGTATTCGACGTCGAACCAGAGGATTTTGCCGTCGGCGTCGAGCAGGTAAATCCGCGGCATTCGGCGGTCCTTCGCAACCTTGGCGAAAAACTCGCCCTTCGAGTCCAAGAGACACGGGAACGTCGCTTTAGCTTCCTCCACGTCTTTCCGAACCTCGGCAGCCGAATTGCCGACGTTGATCGCCGCCACCCGAACGCCGCGATCGCCGAACGGCTCGACGACCTCGCGCATCAGGTCTTCCAACATGGCAACCGTCGCGAGCCGCTGCCGAGGCGACGCGGCGGACCAAAAGCAAACGACCGTTAGTTTCTCGCCCGCCAAACTTTCCAAGGCGTGCGGCTTGCCGTCGAGATCCTGCAACTCGGCCGACGGCATGACATCGCCAACCTTGACCAAACAGGCGATACGAATCTCATCGCTCATCGCCACCTTCGGAATCGTCGTTGGTGCGGCTGGCGGCGGAGTTTGCGGGTTTTTCTTGTGAGCGGCGGCCTTATCCTTATGATGCGGCGCCGCTTCGGCCTTCTTCCCCGCCGGTGCGATGGTTTCGTCCGGCGTCTGCGGCGTCTCCGTTCGCGTTTCGCCTGCTTTCGATGTCGCCGTTGGCGTTGTCGGCGGTGCCGTTTCCTGCGACGGTTTCGACGTGCAACCGAAACAGGCCGCCGTCAGAAGACCGGCAGCCAACATCCCCAATCGATTCAACGTAGCCATCCTTTGCTCCTTCGTGTTGAAAATTTACCCGTGCTTGATGCCCAATTCGCGGAGTTGCTTCGCATCGACCGTGTCGGGCGCGCCGGTCATCATGTCGGTGGCTCGCTGCGTTTTCGGAAACGCGATCACGTCGCGGATGTTGTCCAACTTGCCGAACAGCATCACCATGCGATCGAGCCCTAAGGCGATGCCGCCGTGCGGTGGGGCGCCGTATTGCAGGGCGTCCAGCAGGAACCCAAACCGCTCCTTGGCAAGTTGTTCTTCGATGCCCAGCAGGCCGAACACCTCCTGTTGCATCTGTTGATCGTGGATACGAATCGTGCCGCCGCCGGCTTCGTAGCCGTTGATGACAAGGTCATACGCTTGGGCGCGGCACTTTCGCGGATCGGTTTTGAGCAACTCGCGGTCTTGCGGACGCGGCGCAGTGAACGGATGATGCATCGACGACCAGCAATTTTCTTCCTCGTTGAACTCGAACATCGGAAACTCGACGATCCACGAGAAATTCATCGTCGCCGGATCGTAAAGTTTTAACTCGGCCCCCAGCCGTTTTCGCAAGGCATAGAGGGCTTTGCATGTGACCTCGAATTTATCGGCCACTAATAACAGAAGATCGCCGGGAGCGGCCTCCATGCGCTGGCCGATTTTGGCCAACAGCGCGGCATCGAAATTCTTGGCGATCGGCGAAGCCAAATGCCCATCGGCGTCGACCTTGAACCACGCCAGACCCTTCGCGCCGAAGTTTTCGACCACGAAGGCCGTGAGTTCGTCGATGCCCTTGCGCGAATAGCGATCGGCGGCGTTTTTGGCGTTGATGCCGCGCACGCGTCCGCCGGCCTCGACCGCGCCGCGAAACACCTTGAACTCCGCTTCCTTCGCCAGATCGGAAACATCGACGATTTCCATGCCGAAGCGCAAGTCGGGCGCGTCGTGCCCGAATCGCTCCATTGCTTCGTCGTAGGTCATACGCGGCAACGGCAGCGGCAAGTCGAGGTCCAAAATCTGCTTGGCCAGCCGTTGGACAAGCCCCTCGATAATGCCCATGATGTCGTTCATGTCGATGAACGACATTTCCATGTCCAATTGCGTAAACTCCGGCTGCCGATCGGCCCGGAGGTCTTCGTCGCGAAAACATTTCGCCACTTGCACGTAGCGGTCGTAGCCGGCGACCATGAGGATTTGCTTGTAAAGCTGCGGCGATTGCGGCAGGGCGTAAAAAGTGCCCGGCTGAACGCGGCTGGGCACCAAATAATCACGGGCGCCTTCCGGCGTGCTGCGGCCGAGCATTGGCGTCTCGACATCGATGAAATCCAGCTCGGCGGCGTAATCGCGCATGATCTTGACCATGCGATTTCGCAGCAGCAGCGTTTGCTGCATCTCCGGCCGGCGAAGGTCGATGTAGCGATGTTTCAGCCGAATATCTTCGCCGGGCAAATCCTTGCCGGTCGGCTGGAACGGCGGCGTCAGGCTGCGGTTGAGAATTTCCAAATGTTCGGCCCGCACCTCGATCTCGCCGGTTTCGTGCTTGGGGTTCACGGTTCCCTCGGGCCGCGGTGCGACTCGGCCGCGAACCAACACGACGTATTCCGCTCGAAGCGATTTCGACGCCTGCAGGGTTGCGTCGCCGCTTTCCGGGGCAAAAACCACTTGCGTGATGCCGTACCGGTCGCGGACATCGATAAAAAGCACGCCGCTATGGTCGCGGTAAGTATCGACCCAGCCGCAAAGGGTAACATGCTGTCCGACGTGATCCAAACGCAGTTCGCCGCAGGTGTGAGTTCGCAACAATTCGATGATCCCCGCTAGAGGTTTTTTTGCTCGGCCAAATACAACCGATCAATTCTACCCCCCGAGGCCGACGGCGCAAAGCCCGGCGCGGAGAGAAAAAACGTTAGCGGCTTTTGCGGTTTTTCCAATAGCCCGGCTTGCGATGCGCATGGGCGCCGGCCATAACATGGACTTCGACGACCGTTTCCGAACAGAAAAGGACATAAGGGAAACGATGCAGCAAAACGTAGCGAAATTTGGTGGCTCGAACGAACGAGCCCATTTGCGGATTGTTGCAAACTCGCGCAACTGCCTCTTCGATGGCGTTTAGAAACTTGCCGCCAAGGCCGGTTCGCTGTCGATCATACCAAGCTGCTGCCGCGTCGATTTCGGCTTTGGCCAGATCGTGAATCGTGGCCCGCTTCACGGATATTTCCGCCTCAGTTCGGCGAAAACACTTTCGGCAGGCTCGTCTACTTCTTCACCGCTTTCGATGTCTTGCCACCTGTGCGTCAATTCATCTTCCCACGCGGCCTGGTTATCCTCGTCATCCTCGTCGAGCGAATGAATCAGGCAGTATGCAAGTTCGGCGCGTTCCGACACGGGAAGCTGCAACACTTCTTCCTTCAGTTTTTCTGCAATGGTAGTCATGTCACTCCTTTGCCTCAATCGTATTATACCGCTTGCCACAAACCGGGAAAACAAAGGGGGGACTGGAACAAACGGGGGGGGCAAAACTCCCATCCGCTTCTTGTGCTATTTTCGGATCGTACAGGATTACGTATTGTGTCGCAAAGCAGAATGCCCCGTTTTGGTCCCCCCCGCTCCTGCCATATTTTGAGGGACCAGCGCCGTGCTGGCATGGGCGACCGGCTCTATTTGCCGAGGTTGTCCCGAATCTCGACTAACAGGGCTTGGGTCTTGGAACTCTCACGCTCCAACGACTTTGCCAAGTTGCTGATATATTTGGCAATTGTGAAAACACCAAAGACGATAAAGCATAATATCGGCACGCCTGCTGAGTCCATAAAAGCAGCCTAACTCAGTACAAAAGAAGTAGTTAGAAGGGGTGGCTGATGGGACTTGAACCCACGACATCCAGATCCACAATCTGGCACTC
>CAZWNM010000068.1:0-7748 GCA_964635765.1 uncultured Planctomycetaceae bacterium
CCGCCGCTCCACGAGGGTGTGGATCATTCGGGTCCGTCGCCATCGCCTTCGAGGGCATAAAAAAGCCTGGCGGAAAATTCCCGTTGGCTTGGAGGTGCAGGTGCATGGCCACGCCTTGCTGCTTGAGATTATTGGTACACTGCATTCGTCGCGCCGCCTCGCGCGCCGCTTGCACGGCCGGAAGCAACAGCGCGATCAAAATGCCGATGATGGTAATGACGACCAAAAGCTCCACGAGTGTAAAACCGTACCGCGACCGATGAAGGCGGCGCCGCGCCGAAAATGGAAAAGAACCCATCGTGTTTCTCCGAAACTGCTCATCCGGGCTGCTTGGCGTCAAGCGCCCGTGAACGGCGGCTATGAATGAAAAGGAAAAGGAAAATGAAAAGGACGCAAGACAGCCTTCAGTATAATCACGCGGAACGTGCTTGCATAATCGTTTTGCGGCATTCTTGTTTCGTTTTGCGACATGCATTGGCGTCATTCCCGCCACGAATCACGCAAATCACGACTACACAGAACGACCGTCCGTACAATCGTTACAACCCTCAGTATACTCGCTCGAAAATGATTGTCATAATCGTTTTGCGGCATTCTTGTTTCATTTTGCGACAAGTATTTACCCTGTTTTTCGCGAATGCTATAATAGATGAATAGGATTCGACAATATGCCACTTAGCGATTGTCCAAGAATAACTTTGGAGTTTGTGGGACAGCCGCCCTCGGCTGTCCAGGGCAATTCCGCACAGCCGAGGGCGACTGTGCCACAAGTTATTCTTGGACAACCGCTTACGAGGGATCGCCCATGAGCCAACTACGACGGCTCGCCCTGTTGATGGGCCACGATTTGAGCTTCAGCCGCGATGCCATACGCGGAATTCGGGCTTATGCGATCCAAAAAGAGGGCTGGATCTTTCGCAATGGACCGGCGGAACTTCAGATCATCCCCTATCTGCGCGACTGGAAGCCGCACGGCATTATCGCCCACTTGTTTACGCCGGAAGTCGCCCGGGAAGTGCTCACGCTGGGCAAGCCGGTGGTCGATACCGCCTGCACGCTCGAAGGCTTGAACGTGCCCACGGTCGATGTGGATCATGTGGCGGTGGGCCGTCTTGCCGCCGAACATTTTTTGAAGCAGGGGTTTACGCATTTTGGATTCTTCGGCAGCGAGTCGGCGCGGTACTCGAAAATGCGGGAGGAGAGTTTTCGGCAATGTTTGGCGGCGGCCGGCCACGAGGTTTCGTCATGCCACGGCGAATACCTGCTTTATCTTCTGACGACGACCAGTTGGCGAGCCCTTGATCGTCAAGTGTGGCAGTGGCTTCGCAGCTTGCCCAAGCCGGTGGCCGTGTTTGCCTCGAACGACAGCGCCGCCCGAACTCTGGCCGATATGTGCAGGCAATTGGGCATCGGCGTGCCCGGCCAGGTGGCCATTCTCGGCGTCGATGACGATGAATTGGAGTGCATGTTCGCGCCGCCGCCGCTGTCGAGCATTGCGATTCCGGCCGAACAGATCGGCTATGAGGCGGCTCGACTGCTCGACCAGATGATGTCGGGCGGAGAGGCGCCCACCGAACCGCTATTCTTGCCGCCGGTGCGCGTCGTGTCGCGGCAGTCCACCGATACGCTGGCCGTCGACGATCCGGATGTGGCCGCGGCATTGGCCTTCATGCGGCAACACATCACGGAAAGCTTGAGCGTCGCCAAAATCGTCGCGGAAATCGGCGCCGTCCGGCGCGGATTGGAGCGCAAATTCCGCGCTATGCTGGGCTGCTCCGTCGGCGAAGAGCTTCGCCGCGTGCGCGTAGAACTTGCGAAGGGCCTGCTGACCGACACGCGATTGTCGATGCCGACCGTGGCCCGGCATTCCGGCTTCTCCAATGCCCAGCGGCTGGCCGTGGTGTTCCATCAAGCGACGGGCCTCTCTCCCTCGGCCTATCGGAACCAAGCCCAGACGGATGCGTCGAAGCCGCGGCGCGGCTAGGCTTCGTGTTGTCGCAAAACGAAATGATTTTCCCGCAAAGCGGCGTTTCCTTCGGAGAGATTCTGCTTACATTAGAGGGAATCTGTACTTTTTGACGCCAACGCGGCGAGGCACGTGGAATTTCCATGCCGCCGCGTCTGTTGCGTTCTTCACTTATGCCGAAGGAGACTGTTGCGATGCCGGGACCAGGAGCATGTTGGATTGGCGAGGAAGAAAAACGCGAGGTCTTGGAAGTCCTCGAGTCGGGTTGGCTCTTCCGATATGGCGATCCCAAAGATCCGAAGTTCAAACAGAAGGTGTATACCTTCGAGAAAGAGTTTGCGGCTTATTGCGGAGTGAACCATGCCCTGGCCACCAGCTCCGGCACAAGCTCGCTCTTGGTCGCCTTGATCGCCCTGGGACTCAAGCCGGGCGACGAGGTGATTGTGCCGGCCTATACGTTCGTGGCATCGTACACGGCGATCATCTTCGCCGGACTGGTTCCCGTTCTGGCGGAGATCGACGAAAGTCTCACGCTCGATCCGAAAGACATCGAGCGTCGCATCACGCCGAAAACCAAGGCGATCTTGCCGGTCCACATGCTCGGCAATCCGTGCGATATGGACGCGATTATGGCCATCGCCAAAAAACACGGTTTGGTAGTGCTGGAAGACGCCTGCCAAGCCGGCGGCGGCAGCTATCACGGCCGAAAACTCGGAAGCATCGGCCAAATGGGCGCCTTCTCGTTGAACATCTTCAAAACGATCACCGCCGGCGACGGCGGCGTCACGATTACCAACGACCGCGAACTGTATGAGCGGGCGTTTGCCGCCCACGATCAAGGGCATAGCCCCCTGCGAACCGGCGTCGAGGTCGGCCATCGCAGCATCCTGGGCCTGAATTTCCGCGTTAATGAACTGCTCGGCGCCGTGGCCTTGGCGCAACTGCGAAAGATCGACCGCATCACCGCCACGTTGCGCGCGAAGAAGAAAAAACTCAAGGACTCGATCGGCGACGCCAAAGGATTCCGGTTCCGCACCATCCACGACGAAAAAGGCGAATGCGCCACGTTATGCACCGTGATTTTCGACAGCGCCGAAAAAGCGGCTTCCATCTCGCGTTCGCTCGGCTCGAAGACGATTGACCAAAGCGGCTGGCACGTCTATGCTAATATGGAGCACGTCAATCGGTATCTCAAGGAGATGGGCCAGCCTCACGGCAAAGGCGCTTATCCGCGAACCGACGACATCCTCAGCCGCGCCATGAACATCAGCGTCGGCGTGAACGATGCCGGGCTCGGCTCGGCCTTTGGATTCAATATCGATTCGACCGACGAAGAGATTCAAGCAGTGGCCCGTAAATTCCGACAAGCATGCGCCAGCCCGGCGCTGGTGGGTTCCACGGTTTGACTTTTGCCGTTTTTGCCCCTCAGTCACCGATTGGTGTTTTGACAGATAGAGATGGTCCATGCAACTCTCAACCGAATTCGCCATCGATCCGCAGTCGCCGTGGGTGTGCAAGCACAACAAGGAGTCGCGGGCGGTAATGGAGGCGTTCAAAGCGGATCGGCCCATTCGCGTGCCGGTGTTGTGCCTCGAATGGTATGGGCAGCACGGCTTCTATGCGAAAGAGGTGGGGCTGGATTACCGTAAATATTACACCGATCCGGACGAGATGGTGCGCGTGCAGTTGGAGACGGCGCGGCGGCGCCGAGAGTTGCCCATCCACGACGATCTCCCGCTGGGCGAAGCGCCGGATCGCTGGCCGGTGACGGTGGATCTGTGGCCGGCCATCGCGCCGGGGGCGTTCGGCTGCCCGCTGCTCTACCGCCAGGATGCGGTAATCGCCCATCATGGGTTAGGGCTGAGCCGCGAGGCGTGTGACGCGTTGGACATGCCCGACCCGCTGCGCGGTGGGTTGCTCGCGACGATGCTGAAGTTCTTCACCGACGCGCGCGACCGCTACCAGCGGGATGCACTCACCTTCCTCGGCAAGCCGGTTGGGCCGGTGCTCGCCGGCGTGGGGACAGCGGGTATTTTCGCGTTGGCGATGGACCTGCGCGGCGGGGCGATCATGGAAGACATGTATGAGGATCCGGCGTTTGTCCACCGTTTCCTGCGCAAATTGGCGGACTGGTGCGATGCGCTGACGCAGACGTGGGCGACGCTGCAGGGGCAACCCGTGGGGCCATTTGAGATCACGGATCACGGCATCGATATGCTTTCGCCGCAGCTCTTCGAGGAGTTCCTGGTGCCCATCGTGCTGGAGATGAACCGCCGGCGCGGCACGTCGGTGCCTACGGTGCTGCACCACTGCGGACGCGGCAAGCAACTCTTCCCGGTGGCCAAACGCCGCTACGGCCTGACGCACATCAACGCCCTCACCTACCCGCTCAATGACATTCCGAAGATACGCCGCGACCTCGGCGAGGATATCCGCATCGACGCGCTCATCCAGGACAGTATCATCCAGCAGGGGCCGCCGGAACGAATCCGCGAAGTGGTGAAAGAGCTGCTCACCGGAGCCAAATGTCACGGTCGCCTCGCCATCATGGTCGGCGACCTGCTGCCCGACACGGTAATAGACCATCAGATCGCGTTGTATGAAGCGGTGCGGGAGTTTGGCACGTACTAGAAACAGGTTACCCATTTGGAGTGATTTTTGTCGGTAGCGGTGGCAAGGAGCCGATTTTCGGGTATGCGGCGATGACATTTGCAAGCCGGCTGTGACCGCATGGCGCAGATGTGGGTCAAGGGTATCCAAACTCTCGGCCCCATTTTCGCCAATGCCAACCGCATGAATAACCTTAGATAGACAGGACATTTCACATGCTCGCGCCGATTGATGTGCTAATTATTCTCGTGTCGGTCATTGCCGTCGTCAGCGTCGGCGTGTTTGCCGGGCGAAAGAAGTCGGATACGGCCCACGGCTACTTCTTAGGCGGCAATAAGATGCCTTGGTGGTTGATCGGAACCGCCTTCGTCGCCACCGGCATCTCCAGCGAGCAGATGATCGGAACCGTCGGCGCCGCCTATCAACACGGCATGGGCATCGCCAATTGGGAATGGTTCGGGCTGCCCTGCTACGCCCTGGTGCTGACCGTCTTCATACCAATCTACCTCAAGAACAAGGTGACGACGGTTCCCGGATTCCTATCCGACCGCTTCGGGCCGGCGTGCGGCACGATCTATTCATGCATGCTCCTGGCCTTCTACGTTTGCATTTACACGGTGACCGTGCTCTATGCCGGCAGTCTGGCGTTTTCCGAGGTGACCGGTTGGAATTTCTACCTGGTGCTGGTGTTGATCGTAGTGGGTGTGGGAGCCTATTCGATCCACGGCGGGCTGACCTCGGTGATGTGGGCCGACCTGTTTCAGTGCATCTTGCTGATGGCCGGCGGCATCACGCTGTTCTTCGCCGCGCTGGGCAAAATCCCCGGCGGCTGGGGCGCGTTGGTCGCCGCCAATCCCGCTCGGATGCACCTTTATCAGCCGCCCGGCCACGAAATGGCGCCGTTCGCCGGAATGATTATCGCCACCTTCGGCGCCTTCACGTTCTATCAAGTAGGCAATCAGGCGATGATCCAACGCATGTTGGCGGCGCGCACCACGTGGGACGCGTTGATGGGATTGGTATTCGCCCAGTTCATCAATTTTCTGCGGCCGCTGGTCACCTGCTTTTTGGGACTGGTCGTGTATCATTGGATTTTCGTGATGCACCAACACGCGCCGTTGCAAAAACCCGATCTGGCGTTCACGTTTGCCTTGGGAGAGTTCGCGCCGGCCTGGGGCGTGCGCGGAATCGTCGTCGCCGGCCTGATCGCCGCGGTCATGGCCGCCTTGAGCGCGCAGGTTAATTCAGCCTCGACGCTGTTCGCCACCGATCTCTACAAAAAACTCATCCACACGGGCGCCTCGGACAGCGAGATGGTCCGCGTCGGACGCATTGCGTCGTTCATCGTGCTGTTGCTGGCGGCCGTGATGTCGCCGGTCGTCGGGCTGTTCGGCATCTTCAAGTTCTTTCAATTTGCGTTGACGGCCATCGCGATTCCATTCATGGCGACGATTTTGTTGGGCGTGCTGTGGAAACGAACGAACTACGCCGGCGCGTTGTTCGGCCTCGTGGGCGGCGTGGCGATCACGTCGCTGTTGCTGGCGTTGTTCAGCGGTCGATGGCCGGGAATTCCCGAGTTGCACTTTTTCTACATCGGCGGCATTGCCGAAGTGACGATTATGATCGGCATCGCTACGGTAAGTTTGCTGACCTCGCCGCCCGACTACCAGAAAATCGCGCCGTTCGTATGGCGGCCTCAACTATTGGGCACCTACGATGAAGGCGTGCGCCGTCCCTGGTATCAACAACTGAAATTGTGGTGCAGCATCGTGGTCGTGATATGGCTTTCGCTCTACTGGTGGTTCTGGTGAGCCACCGCCACCTTCATTTTTCAAGGGAAAATGCCGTTGAGAATCGATTTTACTGCGATTAAATTCTTGAGTGCGCTTTGCTTCCTCTTGTTTTGCAACGAGCTGGGGGCGGCCGATCGGAGCAAGGCCGCGAACGCACAAAAAGTCCGCTATACCAATACCGTTCCTCCGACCGGCGGAAAAAACCTGGTGCCCAATGGTTCTTTTGAAGCGGGCTGCGCCGGATGGTCGTCGCTCGGCCGCGGCGTCGGCTATGAAAACGTGTGGATGCCCTTGGGGGCCAATTGGGGCAATCTGGCCGCCCTGCACGGTACGGTGGAAAACTCGGGCGGCAGCGACGGACGCTCCTTCCTGCGCATCCGGCTGGGAGGCGAGAATACCCCGGTTTTCAATTTCGATTGCTTCGACCCGGTCAACCGCCGCGAACTGCGGCCGCTGGCGGCCAATATCGGCTGGATCGAAGTGACCGCCGGCCAACCCTACACAATCTCGCTCGACATGCGGGCGTCGCGCGACGGCGTGCCTGCGGCCTTCGGCGCGCAGAACGAAGACCCCAGCCAGGGCTGGTGCAGCGCGCAGGAACAAATCCTCGAACCGGTCGCGCTGACTACGACGTGGAAACGCTACAGCCATACGTTTGTCCCGAAATATCCCTTTCTTTTCGTGCTGGCAGGTCCCAACCTGACGCAGGAAGGAAACGTCGCGGTTGACGTGGACGCCGTCCAGCTTGAAAAGGGCGAGCGGGCCACCGCTTTCACGCCGCGGCGCACGGTGGAAATCGGCGTTGTCGCGACCGCGCCGTGCGGCGTGTTCACCGTCGGCCAGTCCGGCGGTCTGAAGGTGACGGCCTGCAACAATGCCGACGCGCCCTCCCAGGCGGAAGTCCGCTTCCGAGCGACCGATTATTACGATAAGCCGGTCGAACTCCCCGCCGTTGCGTTCGAGGTTCCGGCGAAATCCACGGTCGAACGACTTGTGGCCTTGCCCGACGCGTGGCGAGGCTTTTACCGTGTGACAGCCGTCTGCAAGGTCGGCCAAGCGGAGGAGACGCGGCTGCTGCGTGTGGCCGTCGTTCCGCCGCGCACGACGACGGAGACAGTCATCGGCGTCAACCACGCCTACCCCACGAAGTCTCTGGTGGAATTGGCCAAAAAGGCCGGGGTAAGTTGGTATCGCGACTGGTCGCTCATGTGGCAACACATCGAACCGACGCGAGGGGATCGGCGATGGGACGTCAGCGACCCCCAGATAAAGCGCGTTAGCGAACAGGGGGCACGCCTGATGGCGGTGATTCCCTTCCCGTCGACCGATTGGAACTCGACGGCGCCCAGCCTTGAGACCCTGAAAGCCCTCGCGCCGTG
>CAZWNM010000069.1:0-7668 GCA_964635765.1 uncultured Planctomycetaceae bacterium
GAGCCCGTAGCGACGCGGGCCGAAGATCCCGCCGCGATCATCTTCACCACGGGCAGCACCGGCCCGCCCAAGGGCGTTCTCTATCAGCACGGAAACTTCGAGGCCCAAGTCGAGCAATTGGGCCACGGGTTTCGAATTGCACTGGGTGAGGTCGATCTGGCCGCCTTTCCGCTCTTCGGACTCTTTAACGGCGCGCTGGGCGTCACCACCGTCGTCCCGGTCATCGATCCGACGCGTCCGGCCAAAGTCGCGCCGAAAAAATTTCTGGCATGTTCCAGCGATCCGCCGGCGACGAACATCCAGAACATCAGATAATACAGCCCGCCGCCGACCGTGAGGAGGAACGCGCCAATGCAAACCAAGCGAAGACCGCTTTGGAGCGCCGAGCGGATTCCGGGCAAAAGCAGCAGCCCGAGCGCCAGCACGAAGGAAACGGCGACGCCGATCTGCCACTCGAAATACGTCGAAAACACCAGCGGCGCGACGATGCCGACCAGCAATCCCCCGAGCGCGCCGCCGACGGAAATCCATAGATAAAACTCCGTCAAATGCCGCGCCGCCGGCTTCCGCCGAACCAATTCGCCGTGACACGTCATGCACACGAAGAACAAGGCCGAAAAATACAACGCCAACTCGGGAATCAGGCTCAAATAGCTGGTGGCGATCTTGATGTAATCGTTGACCCCGACGCCAATGAGCGCCAACGCGGCCGCGGCCGACCAAAGCCAACGCACGTACCATCGGGCGTGATCGAAACAAATGATGAACGACAACAAATAGAGCGCCAGCGGCACGACCCAAAGAAACGGAACCACCGCCACGTCTTGGCAAACGTGATTTGTTGTCGCTAAGAGCATGAGCGATGCACACGCCGGCAACGCCATCCAGCAAAAGCGATCGAACTGCGTGGGCACTTCGCGGGTGCCACTGCTGGCTTGCCCAGCAGTGTTATCGCGGAGAATCTCCCATGCACTGCTGGGCAAGCCAGCAGTGGCACCCTTTCTCAACGGACTCCCCATCGCCCGCCACCGCCGCAGCGGCCAAAAACACGCCGCGCACAACATCGCGTATGCCGCAAACGTCACGGACCATAGCCTCGATTGCATCGGCAACGCAAATGCCGGCTCGAACACAAACGGATACGTCAACAGCGCCACCAGCGAACCGATGTTCGACAACGCGTAGAGCCGATACGGCGAACGGTCGGGAAAAACGCCGCCGAACCACGTCTGCACCAAGGGACTTGTCGCCGATACGGCGAAATATGGCAGCCCGACCGTGCAAGTCAACAGCCACAAAATTTGCCACGCCGGATTCTCGCCGTCCGTCGGTTTCCACGCGTTGCCGGGCACGATCGGCAACACGATGAGCGCGGCGACGACTACCGCGAGATGCACGGCGATTTGTCCGCGCGGCGTGAAACGGCTTTGCAGCAGATGGGCGTACAAATAGCCGCCGAACAGCAGCGTTTGGAAGAACAACATGCAGGTGGTCCAAACGGCCGGACATCCGCCGAACCACGGCAGAATCGCCTTGCTCACCAGCGGCTGCGACTGAAACAGGAGGAACGCCCCGACGAAAATCGTCGTGCCGAACACGGCGGCGGCAAGTGGTGACGGCGGCGATTTGTCATGTTCCAATGCGGCCATGCGTGTCATTTTAGGGCATCCATCGCCGCGATGGAATGGGGGCGGCTCCTCGTTCCCACGCTCTGCGTGGGACCGCATCATGCCAGACGCTCCGCGTTCACGAGCTTGTACCCAGACAGGGACGCAGAGCGTCGTAACGAGCGACTATTCATTCCATTTAAATTACCGAATGGGCCAGCAACGTCAAGCGTCGGACAGATTTTTTACGTCAAACTGCGACGCGCAGCGGCCGGACGGCAAGATTGCCGTTGCAACTTTCCAAGAGCAATTGAAAACTCTGCGGCGTGCCCGCCGTCAAGCGGCCCAGCAGTCGCGGCTCGCGGGCTTTCGTGATCGACGGTCGGTTGGCCGGCGTTTCGTCCACATGCAACGCCGCCAACATCGCGATCGTCGCCGACTCCAAAGCGTCGTCCGGAATCGGCAAATCGCTCACCTGCACCAGCGGCAGGCCGGTCAACCTGCCGATCTCGCGCAAAAGCATTCCGTTGTGCCGCGCCCCGCCGGTAATCAAAACCTCGTCGATCATGGCGTCTTCCGGCAGCCGGCGCGTCAGCGTTCGGGCGACCATTTCGGCGATAAAGTGAGTCGCCGTGCAAAGCATGTTGCGAACCGACCAATCGGCGGCCATCGCCATGTGCGTGGCGTCGGCCAAAAAACGTTCCGGCTTGACGCCGCGCGGATGCCATCGCGGCGGCGGACAATCGAAATACGAATCGCGGAGCCAATGGTCGGCCAATTCCTCGATCCGATGCCCTTGAACGGCGAGGCGGCCGCCAATGTCGCAGCGATGCTGGCCGCCGGTCAATTGCTGGGCGAGCCGGTCGAGCAGGCTGGAGCCGGGCCCGACCTCGAAGGCCAAAATGCGCTCGTCCGACCGTTCGCGGCGAAACGCCGGCAAGTAGGTCAGCCGCACCGTACGGCCCAGATCCAACAACACGCGATTGCGCAACGGTTCGCCCAACAACAGCCATGCGGCCAGGGCGCCGATCGGGCCGCCCAGTCCGCCGACGGCCAAATCGCGTGCCGGAAAGGCGTCGATCACGTTTAGACCCGTCGTTTCGGCCAGCTGGGCGGGATCGCACAGGCTGAGGTATCCGACCGGCTCGCCCCGCGCGAATTCCCAAATGCCCGGATCGTGAATGCCGGCGGCCAAAATTTTCGCCGGCGGCATGTTCTGCGACTTGAGCAACTCGTGCACGACGGCCGCCTCATGCTGGGCGAGTTGCGTTCGCAAGCTGGCAAGCGACGTGACGGCGCACGGGGTCGCATTGGCCAGGGCGTTGAAAAGGCCCGTGATTTCGCCGGGAATATCGCGGCGGGCGGCACCGATGATGTCGGCCCTCGCGGTAAGCCCTCGGCCTTGCACGCCGACCAAGGAGGCCGTTGCGCGGTCGCATTTTGACGAGACCAACACGCCGACCAACCAGCGACGGTCCCTATCGAATTGCGACGGTGCGTTGCGTTCGATCATGGTTTACGCGACCATGCGCATGGAAAGCACTTCGCCGGTGATTCCGGTTACGAACTCCTCGAAAATCCGCAGATCGAGCGCGGTGGCCGATTCGCTTTCCGGATGGAACTGCGTGCCGAGGGCGAACCAACCGTCGATGGCGCTCTCGATCGCTTCGACGACGCCGTCGGGGCATCGGGCGGTGACGGCAAAACCCGGCGCCGCGTTGTCGACGGCCATGTGGTGCGCGCTGTTGACGCGAATCTCGCCCTCGCCGTACACCCGTTCCATCAGCGTGCCCATTTCAATTTCCAAGGCGTGCCGATGGTTGGGGTCCATCGCGTCGGAATGCGGAATCGCCTTCGGCAGGTCTTCGGCGATATGCAGAAAGAGGGTTCCGCCTTGCGACACGTTCAGGAGTTGCATGCCGGCGCCGACGGCCATCACCGGCATGTGGCGTTCGGCGACCATGCCCATCAGCCTGCGATCGAAATCTTCGCGGCGAGCATCCATCAACCGCATGGACGGATGAAGCATGTAGCCGTCGCGTCGGCAATCCAAATCGCCGCCGCCGATAAACACAATGCCGTCTACCGTGTTCATGACGCGCTGCATGTCCTCTTCATTGTCCAACGGCGGAATCAACACGGGCACCGCGCCGGCCTTCTGCAACGCATCGCAGTAACCGGCGTGAAGAAAACAAAACGGCGATGAGTCTTTTCGCATCGAACGATAATCCATATTCACGCCAATCATCGGTTTCGCGGCCATGTCACACTCCTTGTTTTCTGACACATCCTGTGTCGGTTGGTTTCCGTGCATCTTCTTGATTTGGGCACACAAACGAAACAAGTCCTCCGAATGGCACGACGATTTCCTGATGCTTCCTTATGCACGGTTTGAACGGCAACCGACGCAAGAAAAGAAACGCAACCCTCCACGCCTGCCATTGGCGGACGAACTGGAGCAGAGTGTATGGTCGCAACGAGCCGAGGGCAACGAAATTCAGCATTTTGTGTGACGTAAGTCCTTGGCACACAACATGTTGCGATGCTAGCATTGCTAGCATCGTCGCTGACAGCGCGGATGTCTGCATGGCGGAAAACGCGAAAATCGACCGGCGGCGAACGAAAAAAACGGCCAGTGTAAGAAGGAAAAAAGGGAAACGAAGACGGATAGTTTTTGATCGGCAACTCACAGTAAATGCATGTCCTTCCTTTTTTCCTCTTTTCCGTTTTTCCTTTTCTCACACTCACTTCCGATGGTCAAATAGTGACGTGTTTTTGCGATTGATGTCATGTGGGCTGGACAATCGGGCGGCAATCGGCGAAAATGGCGGACGGCAGAAGGCCAGAATGCGATCGTTCTTTTCACATCGCAGAAAAAATCGCACGGTTTCGGTCCCGCCGCACTTCGATATCATGCCGCATAGTGATTTTGACGTCAACGGACTTTCCCGCTATTTGCATTTATCGCCTCAACAGGTGACCAAACTCGCGGAACGCGGCAAATTGCCGGGCCGAAAGGTCGCCGGCGCGTGGCGATTCGCCAAGCCCGACGTGCATCATTGGTTCGAAAACCGCATCGGCCTTTCGGACGAAATCGAGTTGCTCGAAGTCGAAGCCGTGTTGCAGCGATCGTCGCCGACGCCCGACGAAGATGACGTTTGCATCGCCGAAATGTTGCCGATCGAGGCGATTGCCGTGCCGCTTGCCGCTCGAACTCGCAATTCCGTGATCGATTCGATGGTCGAGCTCGCCGCTCAAACCGGCTGGCTTTGGGACGTGCAGGAAATGGCCGCCGCGGTGAAACTCCGCGAAGATATGCACTCGACGGCATTGGACGTCGGCGTGGCGCTGTTGCACCCGCGCCGGCCGATGGCGAAGATTTTGGCCCAGCCGTTCGTGGCGCTCGGCAGCACGGCGGGCGGCATCCCCTTCGGCGGCGCAGGCGCGCTCACCGACATTTTCTTCCTCATCTGTTCGATGGAAGATCGCGGCCACTTGCGGACGTTGGCCCGGCTGAGCCGTATTTTGGCATCGTCCGGATTTTTAGACGCGTTGCGTCAAGTGTCCTCGGCCGCCGAGGCGCGCCAGCTGATCGTCGAGACCGAAGAAAAGCTGTAGGCGAAAGGGATAGATTGAACAACATGCCAACCCTTTCCATTCTTCTCCTCGGCGATGCGACGCGATCGGAGTTCCGCAGCGCGCGGGCGGGCTTGGAGCAATGGGACGCCGTCAGCGAGTTTTGGGATGTCGATTCGGCCGTGGCGGCGTTGAATGAGGGACGCATCACGCCGGACATCATTCTCATCGCCCAGGCTTTTCCAGGCCAGTTTTCGCCCGAGGCGGTTGATCGGCTGCGACGCTTGGCCCCGTTGGCTCGCGTGGTCGGGCTGCTGGGCAGTTGGTGCGAAGGCGAGATGCGCAGCGGCACGCCGTGGCCAGCCGCCATGCGAGTCTATTGGCATCAATGGCCGATGCGCTCCCGACGCGAGTTCGACCGATTGATTCGCGGCGAGCCGTGCGGTCTGGCGTTACCGATGACGGCCAGTGACGAAGAACGCGTGTTGGCCGACGCAGAGCGTCTCCCCTCTCCCTTTGGGAGAGGGGCAGGGGGTGAGGGCCGTGGCGAACGTGCGACATCGGGCCTAAACCGCCCTCACCCTAACCCTCTCCCAAGGAGAGAGGGGACCGATCTTGGCAACCAGGGGACTTTCACCGCCGGCCTCGTGGTGATTCGCTCGCAATCGCGGGAAATGTGGGCGTGGCTTTCCGCCGCATGTCGAAGCCGTGGATTCGCCACGATTTTGCAACGTGATGCGAACGTCGTTTGCGTGGAAGGAGCGACGGCCGCGATTTTCGACGCCACCGATCTCGGTCCGGCCGAACGCGACGAATTGCGACGCATGTCGGCCGCGTTGCAGCCTGCCCCGGTGGTTGCGTTGCTCTCCTTCCCCCGCATCGACCAAGAGCAGCTTGCCCTATCCTCCGGCGCGGCGGCCGTGCTATCCAAGCTGGTGAACGTTGAGGATTTATTGGGAGCGCTGGATGTAACGGGGGCAAATAGACGGCAGGGTTTCTTGGCGTAGCCGTGCGAAAACTGCAAGCGGTTTTTCTCGGCGAAGACGCCGGGGCTAAACTATCTACTATCCACGCTCTCTACGCCGTTTTTTCCACCTTGCCAAAGACCATCCGCCCGGCGCTGGTTTGCAAAACGCTGGTGACGGTGACGGGAATGATTTGATTGACGCGCTCGCGGCCGCCTTCAATGACCACCATCGTGCCGTCTTCCAAATAGCCGATGCCCTGGCCGGCTTCCTCACCGGGTTTTACGATCCGCACTTCGATGCGTTCGCCGGGCAAGAAAACCGGCTTGAGCGAATTGGCCAAATCATTCAGATTGATGACCGTCACGCCTTGCAGCTTGGCCACTTTGTTGAGGTTGTAATCGTTCGTAAGCAGCTTGCCTTGGATATTTTTCGCCAGTGCCACGAGTTTCAGATCAACCGAAAGGCCGGCGAACTCGGGCAAGTCGTGTTCATAAATAACCAGTTCGATATCGTGGTTGCCGCGCAGCCGATTGAGAATGTCGAGGCCGCGCCGGCCGCGCCCCCGCCGCAGGCGGTCGGAACTGTCGGCAATCGCCTGAAGCTCGCTGATGACGAACTTCGGCATGATGAGTTGCCCGTCGAAAACGTGCGTTTCGACCACGTCGGCGATGCGGCCGTCGATGACCACGCTGGTATCGAGCACGCACGGCTTCAAGCCCTTCACTTCCTTGGCGAACTCGACATAGGGAATGATGAAGCGGAAATCGTCCTTCGTTTGCATGAGAAGGCTGATGCAGAGGTAGCACAACACCACGCCGAGCACCAACTGAGCGGGATCATGGTACTTCTGGTCGATGTGCCCTATAATCGGCACCAAGGCGAACCCGAGGCCATAGGTCATTGCTAGGCCGACGAGCATACCGAAATACACGGCCGTGATGGTGGTAAGCCGTTTTTTCCGAACGGCGATATCGATGCTGATCGTTCCGACGGCGATGGCCATGATGCCGAGAAATACGATCCAAGCCGCGGAGGGCGACTCCAAGATTTTCATCTGAAGAAACGATACGCCCAATCCCGCGGCCACCAAGATAAACACGCATCGAAGAATGATAAGAGCCATCATGAACCTCTAGGAAGGATGAAGGGATGAATGTGAAGGATGCTGGAATGAATCGATGAATAATGGATGAATGCGAGTGTTCCGTTGCTTGCAAACCGTGGCACGCCATATTAATCTTCGGAATACGCTTCTTTTGCCAAGGCGTCTAAAATCGTCGCCACGTGGTTTCGTTTTTCGCCGCCGAGCCAAACGCGGGCCAATTCAACCGTGCCGCTGGAATCTTCCCAGGTCAATTCGCAACACGTCGGGCTGCATCCGCCGCGGCAGCAGGAAAGGCGATAACGCGGTGAGTGGAAATTTTCAATGCCCTCGACGCTGCACGTTTCGGCGAGCCGTCGAGCGGTCGCTACGTCGATCTTGCCGTTGCGGACCGTGCGATACCAAGTCTTGCACC
>CAZWNM010000070.1:0-7663 GCA_964635765.1 uncultured Planctomycetaceae bacterium
CACCAGCCGACGACGGCATTCCATCGCTGGCGCAGCACGGCGAGTTGCAACGAGAGTTCCGGCCACATTCTGGACGATACGGCGAGAATCCAATGCGGCCGGTAGGCGTCGGCGATCGCATCGACATCCGATTGGGTGGCAAATCGGACGTTCTCCGCGCCATGAACCCGTCGAAATGCCTCGGCGATCGACAGGATGATATCGGGGTTGGGATTGATGCATTGCCCCATTCCATCGACGACGATCAATCTCATGTTGCGCAATTCCTGAAAAGATGGAAGCCTTCGCACGGCGCCGTGTTTACAACCCGCGGCGTCCGCAAAATGCCCTGACGCACGCACGCCGCGCGACGCCGTACGCCCCCTGTGTTCGGTAAAGCCGCTTGATGTTGTCCCAAAGCGATTGATCCGGCGGAATCCCCTTCGGTGCAACGGCGTCGATGGGGATCGGCGAGAAGGCGTCTTCGTCGAGCGGAAACGTCCTTGGCTCGCCGGTGATATGATACAGTTCGGCCAGTTCCCGGTACGCCGTTTCGACGGTTTGCAATTCTTTTTCCAGCGTTTCCCGCGCGATAAGGCCATTCGACCCGTTCGCGCCTTGAACCCGGATTTTTTCCTTCCGAATCGGCAAAACCTGCTGTACGAGCAAACGCTGCGATTCGGACACGAAATGGATTCTATCGACGGCATGGCATATCGACGCGGTCAGCCTGCGGCGGAGCGTCTGGCTTCCGCGCGGCAATTTTGCCGTTTTCCAAAGGCATGCGTCGCAGGTTTCCTTCGCCGGCAAGCTGCAAAACTTGTGTTGATCGTCGAGCAGATCGTATCGCGGGCAAACCAGCGTGTAATCGCGCAAATCCAAGAGCGTGGGACGGCCCAAGGCTTGCGCGACCCACACGTAGCCGAACGAATGATGCAAAAAATCGCAAAAATGAACGATGTCGATGTCTTCTTCGAGGAGGAGTTTTTGAAATGCGGCGTCTTGTTGCGGGATCACCCATTGCCGGAAATGATCGCGGCGGCCGGAATCGACGATGTGCTCGCGGCCCGTGCGACAGTCGCAATGCACGATCTCCCGTTTGGCGCCGTTCGCTCGGGCGTAAAGATGATGGAAGTCGAATGCGCGCCCCAGTCCATTCAAGATATTTTTGACGTGCGTTGCGGCGTTGTCCCACGGCTGTTGAGTTCGTTTTTCGCCGGCGACAAGCAGCACGCGCAACGGCCGCGACCGCCGTGAGGGCGATGCCGTTTGCGGACGACGCGATAGATGACCTGCGACATGATCCAGGATCGTTCGGGCGCGGCTCGCGTAGGTGTGGTCTGCAATCGCCCGCCGCCGCGACGCTTGGCCGATGGATTGCAATCGGGCTGGATCGGCCAGCAGTTCTCGCATGGCGCGAGCGGCTTCGGCAACGGTCGGCGCGACGATGATTTCCTTGCCAGGCTCGAAATACGGGGCGATGTCCGCCGGATCGGCGACCGCGACTTGCGCCGTGCCCAACGCCGCGACCTCGAACAGCCTGCCGGCCGGTGATTCCGTGCGGTCGCGTGGTCCGCCGGCGGCGTCATCGCGTCCCATGTAGAGCACGATTTTGCTGGTTCGCGCGGCCGTCAAGAAATCGTCGTGACACAGCCGCACGTCCCATTCATGTCTCGGAATCGGCAGTTGCGGCTCCGGCGCGGCGGGATTATTCGGCAAAAAGAACTGCGTTTTCAGCCCGTCAAGCAGCGGAATCAATTCGCGGAGAATCGCGGCGCGGTTGGGCCGCGCCGTTCCGGCGAAAAAGACGTCTCGATAGCGGCGGGAAAGCGGAAGCGGTTCCTCGGCCAGCGCGGATGCGCCAAGCGGTAGCGGCGTCGCCTTGCCGCCGTAGGCCGACACCGAGCCGCAAGCGTTGGTGAACACGAAATCGAACCACGCCGCGTGTTTTGCATCGGCCGGTAATTCGTAAGGGTCTTCGGCGATCCAAAAAATCTTCAGCGGACTAAGCCGCAAGAGCTCCTTGACGATCGGTACGCGCATCCCGCGGCCGTCGAACAAAAGCGCGGCGTCGCAGGAAGTTTTCTGGAACAAGGCGCAGGCGTTGTCGTATTGTGCCAGATGGACATTGTCGTTGCCGAGTAGGGCCGCAAATCCATCGACGACTGCGTTGGTGCGATGAACTTCCAGATTGGGTTCCCGCGTATTGAGAATCAATAGCCGCATAGTGCTGCTTTTATGTCGATTTATACCAATAACCGAGTTCTCGGCGCGCAACCGCAGCCCTAGACGCCACTGGTGTAACCCAATCAGGTAGTTCCGTCAATGTCAGTTCCAGGGACGCCTCGTTTCCGCCGCGTTCTATTGGACTGGCACGATGGCCGAATTCGTGCTACTTTCATGGGTTATCGCACCGTGGCTGCCGACCGCCGCCTTTACAATACCCCCCATCGTTACCAACACGAGCCCGTTCCAAATCCATTGCTCTTGGTCTTCGCTATTTTTATCACCTGCCATGCACGACATCATCAGCGAATTATCTTGGCGAGGGCTGGTCAATCAGACCACCGATGACGCCAATCTGCCGCGGTTGCTCGCCGAAAAGCCGAGAACCGTCTATGTCGGCTTCGACCCGACCGCCGACAGCCTCCACGTCGGACACTTGATGGCCCTCATGCTCTTGCGGCGATTCCAGAAGGCCGGACATCGGCCGATCGCATTGGTGGGCGGCGCCACCGGCATGATCGGCGATCCCAGCGGCAAGAGCGAGGAGCGGAAATTGCTGTCGACGGAGATTCTCCAGGCGAACGTCGCCGGCATGGAAATGCAACTCCGCCGATTTCTCGATTTCGATTGCGGCGACCGTTCCGCCTTGTTGGTCAACAACCACGACTGGATGGGCCGGTTCGGATATCTCGAATTCCTGCGCGACGTGGGAAAGCATTTTCCCGTGAACGTCATGCTGACGAAGGATTCGGTTCGCGCCCGGCTGGACCGGACCGATTCGGGCTTGAGCTACACCGAGTTCAGCTACATGCTCTTGCAAGCCTACGATTTCGTGCAACTTCACCGGCAGTACGATTGCGAAGTGCAGGCGGGCGGCAGCGATCAATGGGGCAACATCACGGCCGGCATCGACCTGGCCCGGCGGCTCGACGGCGTGCAACTTTACGGCTGCACCTGTCCGCTGTTGACCCGCAGCGACGGCGCGAAGATGGGCAAAACCGAGTCGGGCGCGGTGTGGCTCTCGGCTGAAAAAACCAGTCCATACCATTTTTATCAATATTGGATCAATTTGGACGACGCCGACGTCGGCCGCTGTTTGCGGTTCTTCACCGATTTGAACCAGGAAGAGATCGACGCCGTTTTGGCCCAGCACGAGGCCGATCCCGGCTGCCGCGGCGCGCAGCGTCGTCTGGCCGTCGAGTTGACGCAATTGGTGCATGGCCCCGAAGGACTTCGATCGGCCCAACGTGCGACAAAAATCTTTTTCGGCGCGGAAATCAGCGAATGGAACGACTCGCAACTGGCCTCGATTTTCGCCGACGTGCCGAGCCGCGAGTTGTCGCGCAAGAAACTCGACGCCGGCATTCCGATTATCGACGCCTTGGTCGAATCGGGCTTATCGAAGAGCAAAGGCGACGCGCGGCGAACCATTACGCAAGGCGGAGCATATGTAAATAACCGGCGCGTCGAAGGCATAGAAACCACGCTGACCGCCGCCCATTTAGCGAGTGAAACGACGCTGATTCTGCGTTCCGGCAAGAAAAACTACGCGCTGCTGCGGTTCGTATAACACAGGATGCTATTTATCAGGTCGATTCGAAAATTCTGTTTGGAGTGGAGTCACGTTTGTCTTTATTTTCTCGATTTTGTGAGTCTGGTTCGTTATTTGTGCCTCCAAACCTCTTTGATAGCCAGGATCAGCAGTGCCACTTGCATTAGATTTGGCCAAATCCGCTTTCATTGAATTCAATTTACCTTGCTCTTGTTCGAGTTCTGCTTGCCCCTGATGCACCAGCCATTCAAGATCGGGAGTTGAATACCACGTTGTGTCGTCGAAGCCGAGACTTGCAAATGCGGCAAAAAGTCGAATATGCAAATCGCGAGAAAATTGATCGGAAAGCTTTACAACACGGTGTGTTTGCAAAAATACTTCCAAATCTTTAGGCGGCGGCACAGAGCAGGTATGAAAGGAATCGAAACAAGCGTAATAGCGTCCAGCCGCATGGTCTGGAATTTGGCCCAGATAGAAGCGGTCTCGTCTTCGGTCCCCATCTCTCAGTTGCTCAAGATAGCACCTTATTTCAGCAAACGATTGAATGTCGTTGCTGGACGGATTCTCCGATTCTTCCTGTGAAGAACTCTCCTTCTTTTTCTTGGGAAGCTTCTCATCTGAATGTCGGACAGCTACGACAACTATTTGCGATTTATGGGCAAGAACGCACGGACGAGAAACGACCATGCACAAATCGAACCCATCCAACAAGCAGGAACTGCCTTTATTTTCTTCCCAATCATTTCCTGTGGCATAAAGGTTAATGCCATGCAGCACGTCGCCCTGCCTTAGTTGGGCATTGGTTTCAGCTATTTCCAGTATTGGCATCGTCCTGCTCGTAAAACCTTTTAACGGCCAATGAAATCTTGTAATCGAGCGGCTCCCACTCCGGTCCGTCCAAGTCCTGAAAATGAATGGTCCGCACGGAGCTTTTGGGGATGCGTTTCCAGCCGGGAGGAAGATCGGGAAGTTCCGCCTGCTCGGCTGTGGCTAGGGCACAAACTCCCGCTTCGCGCACCTCTTGAAAATTTGCAACAGGCCGAGTCATTTGCGTCCCGTATTGGTCGATGCCAAAGGTGTCACGATGCGGAGGAATGATCGTTTGCGTGCAGACAAAATACAAAGCCGGAGTATCCCCAATGGCATCTTTGATTCTGGCCCATTGCCGTTGCCAAGGAGCTGGCGGCGACGCCATCCGCCTAGGTGAAGAGGGAAAAACCAATTCCTCATTGAGCCAAGTCGTCGATGATTCTTCTTGCTTCAGCATAAGTTTCATTCCAACGCTGTAAATGTTTTGTGATTGCGGGAACGCTATCTTCGGAAGGAACATCCGCATGAAAATTGAACGCGAATTGCAAAACCTCGCCTGTCGGCAAAGTGATCGGCTTTACATCCAATTTCATGCGACAATCAATAACGTTTTTACTCAAATAGGTCCCAAATCGTGCATCCGCGGAATCAAATTCGCGGAAAGGCGACTTTTCGGGCATACAAAAAAGGGAGCGGGAATACACACCTATGTCTTGCCCTTCCGGGCAAATATGCCAAGTAAAATTCAAACCGACGGCAACATAAGGCGTCGCTTGCAACGCTTGCACAATTTTTTCGCCAAGCACCGTTTTTACCAGCACGCCCTGCTCATCCGCCACGACTTTTGGAATAAATTGCAACTGAGGCGGTAGCACCAGAAGATCGAACTGCCTTGACGCAATCTTGGCGACTTCTTCGCTGAAAATACAACCGGTCCCAAAATCTTCTTCGCCCACAATGCCATTTCGCACCAGCCAAAGTTGGGAGAATACGGAAGGGTTGAACTGACGAGCGACGAGCACAACATTTGTGGCAATGAGTTCGGCGGACATCAGCTACATTACTCCAAAAACATCAGCCCTATCATGCTCAAATTCGCTATTTTACGCAAGGCCACCATAGAATTTGTGAACTTGACCTTGTCACCACACTCAATTCATTCTACACCGCACAATGCCACAGTAAAGAGGGGGGCACAGCGTATCATCGTCTTGTGGACTCGCCATTTCTACGCAATCGACTGTAATATAGGCATTTCTGTAACAACGATCACAAATGGAAGCTCTTTTCACCCCACCTCACGGGTGGAACGCTTGGCCTGCTAATATAAAGTGTGAAATTACTCGCTTGCATTTGCCCTTGCGACCCTTACACAATGTGCATAATATCGCCTACACGCTATACAAAAGCATCGCTGCAACTATTTGTCTTTTTCCAGCGTAGTGGTGTTAGATCATGACCGCGCAAAAAACCGACAAACCAATGCCAGTGGAAATTTACCCACCGGAGCGGAAGGCGGAATTTTTGCTCGGCAACGCCTTGGACGCCGATGATTACCGCCGCGCGGTCGAAGAGGTTAAGAAGCTGGGGCTGGACCCCGGAAAAATCGCCCACGAAAAACCGGTTAAACTGCGATAGATAATGGTACGGAGGCCAACGCAATGACCCGTCGAAAACGTCTTTTTGGGTGGATTTCCGCCGGGGCGGCAACGGCGGTGATTCTTGGTTTGGCGGGCGTGTATTGGGCGGCGCAGCACGAGCCGGCTTTTTACTGCGAAGCCATGAATATCGAGCCGGCCGCGCTTGAAAAAGGCAGTGATCAAATGCTGCAACAGGCGGCGGCCGTGCAGGGCAGCACCACGCGCGAGGGCCGCTGGCAGGTTCGCGTCACCGCCACGGAAATCAACGGTTGGTTCGCGGTCGATTTGGTCAAAAACCATCCTAAACTTTTGCCGCCGACCCTAAAAAATCCTCGCGTGGCGATCGATCCGAACGGCATCACCGTGGCGTGCCAATTTCAGCAAGGCAGCATCGCCAGCGTTTTGAGTTTGACCGTGCAGCCGTCGATGCCGAAGTCGAACGTGCTCGCGTTGCGCATCGCCAAGGCCAGGGCCGGCTTGCTTCCGGCGCCGCTCGATCAGGTGATTGAACGCATTACGAAGTCGGCGCGCGATCTGCAATTTCACGTTCAATGGGAACGAGTCGGCGGCGATCCCGTCGCCTTGCTGACCTTGCCCGACGACCCCGACAATGCCTATCGCACGACGCTCCAGGCCGTGGAACTCGGCGACGGCGAAATCCGCATCGCGGGCAAGACGGAACGGCGAAAAAAGTGACACCGCGACCGACAATGCTCAACTCCTTGACTTTTCGTTGGAGTTGAGAGATACTTAAACAGAGGGGTTTTGCGTGAGCAAGATCGGAATTATTCAGTCGCTGGTCCGCGATGGTCTCTATTATTTGACCGAGCACGCTTATGACGAAGCTCTGGCGGATAATTTCGATGTCTATGACGTTGAACACGGTTTGTTGACCGGACGAACTCGGCGCACTTGGCCCAAAGACGGTAGAATAGAAGTGGTGGGAACGGCGTTGGATGGTCGTGCTTTGGGCGCGGTGTGCCGTCTAACCGGTGGAATGAAAGTGCGAGTCATTACGGTTTACCAAGACAACCCCAGTGAAACGCGGTGAGATATGGGCTTTTGGGACGGCGAAACGTGTGAATATTGCGGAGGACCGCTTGTGGAGAAGTGCGTCAGCCTTCACCGCAAGCTCAAGGAGCGATACGTGTTGATTGAAAATGTGCCCGCCGGCGTTTGCAAAGAATGCGGTTCTCGGCACTTTGCCGCGAATGTTTTGAAAACCGTCGAGGAAAGCATTCATGGGCGTCGGCCGGCCGAGCGGGAAGTGCTTGTGTCCGTCTATGCCCTTTAAGTCCGCTACGCGTTTTCCGCTTGGCGGAAGCTGAACAGCCAGCAGTTCGTTGCGTCGGCCGAACGGAGCAAGACGGCGCGGCCGGCGATTTTTTCGCCCGATAACTCGACGATCCATTCCGCGTCGTCTTGCCGTTCGACGGAATAGACGCCGCGGTCCCAG
>CAZWNM010000071.1:0-7641 GCA_964635765.1 uncultured Planctomycetaceae bacterium
CAAAGTTTTCCGAGCGGCGGGCAAATCGAGCCGAGCGTCAACACCCCGAATCCGCTTACCAAAGCCACCGGCATCGGCAGCCAAATCAATGTGCCGAACACCAACGCTATCGGCGAGAAAATATGAAATCGGGCCATCACCAGCGGAAGCGACGTCAGCCACAACACCAAGCCCAGCCGCGCAAGATCGAGCAACCAGCGGGCGATTCTCTGTCCCCCGCGCCGAGGCCAACTGAGATTCTGCTCGATCAGCCGGTTTAGCGTTGCATCCTCATTTTTCGGGTCGAACCGGCGTGGGTTGGTCCATATCAGCGCGGCGACGCAGAGGAACGACAGCTGCGCTCCGACGTGAAACAGATGACACGGATTGATCGCCAGCACGACCAACCCAGCGGCGGCTAGCGAGTTGAAGCCGAAAGCGCGGCGGCCAAGCCAAAAGGCCATGCAGGTGATTAACACCAATATGGTCGCGCGAACCACCGGCGGCCCCAGATCGACCATGAGCGCGTAGAACGACATGACGACGGCCACCGCCGCCACAGACCAGCCGCGCGGAATCGGCAGCCGCTGCGCAAGCCAAAACATCACGCCGGCCAAGATGCCGATATGCAAGCCCGCAATCACGAGAATATGGATAGTGCCCGTGGTGCGAAACGCCTCCGTCCGATCGGCGCCGAGCTCCTCGCGGAGGTTCAATAACACGGCCGCGGCCAATTCGGCTTGGCGCGGTTCCAAACATTGTTGCAACACTCGATTGCAATGCAACCGGACTCGTTCGAGTTGCCGTGAAAGGCTCCACGCCGAGCCGGTTTTGACGATGGAAATGCACTCGGGCACTTCGGCGACAAGCTCGCTCCGCACGCGATCGGCCCGCAGCCGCGCGGCACGGTCCGGCGCGCCGGGATTTTGCGGCGGGTCGGGCGCGGAGAATCGGCCGAACAAACGCAAACGGTCGCCCGCCTCGATCGCCGGCGGCTCGCCGAGGATGACCAGCGTCGCCCGGCCCGACACCGGCTGCCACGCGGCGCCGTTGCGGAGCGAAACCACATCGACGTGGAGCCGCGAGCCCTTGCGCGCCGGCGGCACTTGCATGGGATCGGGGGCGGCCCGCGGCAGAATCCTCGGCGACTCGACCGCCACGGCTTCGATACAAACCGGCTGAACATCGCGGCGGGCGTAGCGGCCGAGATCGTCGTCGGCGAACAGGTTCCACCGACAATGATGCCACGCCCCGGCCGTCGCCATCACGGCTGTTAGAAGAAGGACGTTGCCGAGAATAATGGCTTCGCGGTTTTGGAGCCGGAGGCGAACGAGCGTCCAAAGGCCGAGTCCGCCGCCGGCGGCGATCCACCACGTGGCCAGCGACATCGGGCGGCATCGGTCGAGCAAAATACCGGCCGCCACGGCCGTCAAAACGATAACCAACGGCTGATAACGCGGTTCAGGCCACGAATTTTTCGGCATATTGGAAGTGGGAGCCGACATAGCCCCCTATTTTGGCAGGAAATCGCCCGGCCGACAAGCCAACCAGCCTTGACCCTGCGAATCGCCGCCCATAGAATCTTGCCAATTCCCCTTTTTTGCCCTCGGATGGATCCGCGAATGCCGTATCGCCTCTTTTTCAGCCACATGTTTTTGCGACTGGCGATCGGCTTTTGGATTGCCTTGGCGGTGGCGGTTTGCATCAAGACGGCGAAACTGGAAGGCCAGCATTCGGTGTATCCCGTTTTCGCGGCCGCCGCCAACCACTGGTGGGCCGATCAGTCGCTTTACGCCGATTACGTGGGAACGCAGCACATCGACGGCTATCGCTACTCGCCCGCCTTCGCCGTCGCCTTCACGCCATTTACGGTTTTGCCCGGCCACACGGGCGAAATGGTTTGGGACGTCGCGAGTCTCATGTTGCTGTTTTTCGCGATGCGGGCGCTTGTGCGAAATGTGTTGCCCGGCGATTGGCCGCCGTGGCGAGAAAGCCTTTTCTTGATTTTGACGCTCGCCGGTTCGGCCGTGGGCGTGTGGTCATCGCAAAGCAATGCGATGATGTTGGCGCTGGTCGCGTTCGGCTTGTCGGCCATCGTGCGTCAGCGATGGTGGGCGGCGGCCGCGCTGTTGGCCGTGCCGGTGTTCATCAAACTCTGGCCGATGGTCATTGTCCTGCTTCTGCTGATGTGTTGGCCGCGGCAATTGAGCTTTCGGTTGGCGGTGGTGTTCGCCGTGCTGTTGTTGGTTCCGTTTGTCACGCGGCCGCCGAGCACGGTCGTATGGCAATACCAAGAATGGTATCGCTGCCTGACCGGCCCGCTTCAAGGCCGTTGGTACGGCTACCGCGACGCCTGGACGATTTGGGAACAGATTTGCTCTCTGGTGCATTCGCAACCACGTCTGCCGCCGGATTATCGCGCCTATCAACCGGAGCATTATCGAGTCTATCAAACATTGCAACTGGCCACGTTGGCCGGCGTGTTCGTCTGGTGTTGGCGGCAACGAAAGCGTTTGGCTGGCGATACCGCCCGACTCCTTCTGGTTGTGTTCTCCATGTGGTCGGCCTGGCAACTGTTTATCGGCCCCGGCACGGAGCAACTCACCTATGGCCTGATTGCCCCGGCGGCCGCTTGGGCGCTGCTTGCAAGTTTCGCCGAAAAAAAAGCACGCTGGCTGACAATTGCCGCGTGGCTGTTGCTGACCGCGCTTCCGGCCAGCGACATTGAAGTCGCGGTGCGTCGCGTATTTCCGCTCGGCATGATTCTAGCCCCGCTCGGCGCGGCGTTGTTCATCGCGTGGCTCGTTTGGCACGAACGAAAACCGCGACCATGCAAAACGTCCCCCTCGCCCTTTGGGAGAAGGCTAGGGTGAGGGTCGATGCGTATCCGTTCGCAGGAAATCAAGATTTTCTTGTAAACACTTCTTGCAATCCGTCCGGTTACTTGACGGAAGCGACGCGGCCGGCCTTTAATGGCGATTGCGAACGTCAACGCCGAGGTATCCAATTTGGACGCTGAACAGTCGAGTTATGACGCGCTGGTCCGGCCGATCGAAGACCAGATGCTGCGGTCGATCTGGCGGATCACTCGCGTTGCCGAAGACGCGGAGGATGCTCTGCAAGAGTCGCTCCTCGTCATTTGGAAGCGGCGAACGCGCATCGAGCGGCATCCGCATCCTCGCGCGCTGATGTTGCGAATATGCGTGAATTGTGCGTGCGACGTGCTTCGATCGCGATTGCGGCGAGGCTCGCGGGAGATGCCCCTGGCGGACGCTGACGCCTTGCACGCGAAAGATTGTCCTGTCGGGGAGCGGTTGCACGGCGAGGAATTGCGGGACGATATTGCCCGCGCGCTGGTGCGGCTTCCGAATCGGCAGGCGACGGCGGTTGTCATGCGCGACATTTTGGAATTGTCCTATGACGAGATCGGCGCGGCCTTGGGCTGTTCGGCCGTCACCGTACGGGTGCATGTCAACCGAGGTCACAAGAAACTGAGCCGGCTGTTGGCCCATTTGGCCCCTTGGCACTCTACGGAGAGCACAAAATGAACGAACCGGAAGAAAACGATGCCATTCGTCAAACGCTCCGGCAAGCGATGCCCGACGACCTTCCACCGATGGTTGCCGAGCGCATGCAAAACCGGCTTGCGGCCTTTCACCGAAAGCTCGATATGGAATCGGCGACTCCACGATTCTCGCCGATTCGCAGTCTGTTTCAAAAAAGGTTGGTTCGCTGGGCGACGGCGGCAATCACCACCGCAGCCCTTGCGGTTGCCATATTGCTCATTCCCAAACCCTGGCGTCCTGCCGAATCATCGGCGTGGGCCCAGGTGGTCGAGGCCGTGGCCAAAAAGCCGTGGTTGCACTTCGTGGCCACGTATGAAGATGGAACCAAAATGGAAGCCTGGTTTTCCGCTCGCAGGGAAGTGTTGGCTGGGCGTTTAATCAAGGCTGGATCACGGTTCGAGGTTGGGGGTGATCGCGAAGGACGGGGTGTAATCGACATGTCTCGGAACACCAGAGATTGGTATGATCCCGAGAAAAAGTTGATCGTTCGCGCAACCAATGATCCATTCCGGGAGGAGGCCGACCCTTTTCTGGCAATTTTTTCGGCCTTTCTTTCCGGCAATCTTAAGCAAACTATCGGCACCGGAAAAATCCAGCTTGTTCCCGAACAACAGCGTGTTGTAACAGAGGGGGCAAAACGCTGGATTGAACATCGCTTCATAGTACGCGATCGCTCCATAGTACGCGGCAAAGATGAAGAGCTTTACAAGCAAGAATGGATACTCTTGGTCGATCCCGACACACAGCTCCCGTTTCGTTGGGAACAAGCAACCCGCCTTGCTTCCGATCCGGCGAAGGGTCATGTGACAATACGCAACGAAATTGATTATCCTGCTACCGGCCCGGAAGACATGTACGCCTTAGGGGTGCCAAAGACAGCTAAAATCGTTGTCCGAACGCTGGCATTGAATGTTGAGCAATTGGCAACGGAAATAGTCTCGCCTAAACACTGGGCGAACAACAAGTTTTCTGCGTTAGTCATCGAGTCTCGGCAAGACCAGGCATGGTGGCAAGGCCTATCGATCAATCGGGTGTGGAAAGACGGCCTTTGTTGGAAGATCGATCATAGCATGGGCCCTGTAACCGAACCCTTTGATAAACCACCCCCGGAGGGCACTGATCAGGCGGAATGGTGGAGACAAAAGGCAAAGAAGCGTCCGTTCACGCCGGAGTCGCTATGTGACGGCAAGTGGTATTGGAGTTATCACACAAAGACTCGCTCTCCTACTCCGAAAGACACTGCGGCAGGCTGGCCGGAAAATACGATGGTTATTGTGTCCACTGAAAAACGCAAATCCCCGGGGTTTCCGGTCGAAAAAGATCATTTCCGCCAAGGAGAAGGGATTGGCGTCGGACACCCGAGTGATCCCTGGAATGACCTAAAACTTCTGCCCGGCATGGAGGCTTCTGTCAATCCAAAGCCGAAGTCTGGGCCGCCGAATACCCTATTGCTTGAAGTGCGCAACCCAGGTTGGAAACTGTACGAACCAGATCCACGGCGGAATCCTCAGCTTTGGCGATTTTGGATTGATCCGGCGCGAGACTATCTGGTGATGCGGGACGAGGAATTGATAACACGCGAAGGAAAAGAAACAATTATCAGCGGCTTCGCCATTGAAGCAGTATTGCAGGATGCCCAAGGACGGTGGTATCCAACCGTCATTCGTCGATTAAAGTGCAGCACCTTCATTGGAACCGACAAGTGGGAGGATGAATTCCTGCGATTCTACTACGATTTCACCACGCCGATCCCAGACAGCGTGTTCAAGGCCGATTGAGATAATGCAAACCGTCATCGGCCGTACCAGGCCAACAGCGGAAGCAACTGGCGATGATTCGCGAGCGCGCGAATGCGGAAACGATGCCGAACGCCATTCAAGGCGGCTTGGTTTTCGCTGCGATCGAGCATCATTACCACTTGGATGCCGTCCGCACCGCTGGGTGTTTTCATGCCGGCGGCGAATCGCAACGCCCACATGGCAATCGGATAGCTCAAGGCTAACGCGCGAAACGCTTCCGTCACCGTCCAAAGCCGATGCTTGAACGCCGCATAGCGGAATGAGACGGTCGCCCGCTCGAAATAGTGCGTAAGCGGCGTCATCACGTCGTCCGGCAGCGGGCCAAGCGGCTCTTCGAGCGACTCGAACGTGGCCGGCGGAAACGGCAACCGCAGCAACGGCACTTCGCCCCGCCCGCGGCTGAACGCCATTGCCGCCCGAATCAATCGCCAACGTTCGGCCCAGGAGCTTTCCGGCACGAAGGCCGGATGCAATCGCAACGACTCCATCAGCGTTTGCCGAAACAGTTTCAACGCGATGTCGGACGGTCGCCGCCGCTCTTGGAACCACTCGCCCGCCGTTTCGACGCAGCTTGTTTCCAACAGCGAAACCAATTCGAGCAGCTTGGCGCGGTCGAGCTTCCGAAATCGGCAGCGGTCGAGCAAATCGCAGAACTCGACGCCGTGCGCCAGCCGCCGAACGAGCGGATACCGCTCATCGAGCATGAGCCGGTCGATCGCATCGCTGACGACGGCCAGATCAGGCCATTCACGGCGAACGCGCCGGGTTAATAGCGGCGGCGCCGCCGACTCCGGCGCGGCATGGTTGCGTTCGACCGTTGCCAGATATTCCGGCAACTGCTCCTCGACGGTTCGCCCACAGTCGGCGACGGCCGCGGGACAATAACGCCGCAAGGTGACGTAGACGAACGTGTCGCGCGGCACCATTTGCAGCGGGGCCAGTTGGCAAATGTGCGGCTTGGCGTCGAAACCGAACTTCTTGTGAATGCGGCAGAGCATGTCGTCCGACTGGAAAACGCAGCGGCCGTCTTTCCGATGCGCCAGCCGATATTGCTTCGCCGGCCAGTCCATCCGCGTCATGATATTGATCCCCTTCATTTCGGGATCGTCTTCCCAATGCTGTTCGCGGAGTTTTTTCATATCTTCCGCGTTGAGCGCAACGATGACGCCGCGACAGCACTTGCCGCAGCCGCAGCAGTCCCAGCGTTCGAGAATCGGCAATGGGCGAAGCGTCAACATCCCAATCTCTTTTATCCGCGCGGCGTATTGGTCCGAACGCGCTTCTGAACGTCCGTTTCCAACGTGCCAAACGCCGTTTCATACCGCTGGATGGTCAATTGCAGCGCTTGCAACATCCGTTTGGCCGAGTAGAAATTCAACACGACCCGCTGCGACACCGCGATCGGACGCGGCGTTCCGCCCGTCGGCGGAAGACTGATGCCGAAATCCAAAATCACTTCCTCCGGCATGCCGTGGACCCGGAAAAAATTGGCGTAAAACGGCAATGCCTTGGAATCGTCCACCTCCAAGGCCCCGCCCGGCTGCGACGGCGATTCACGGTTGACATTCGGAACGGAAATTTCTTCCGGGCTGTCTACATTTTTCGACACGAGACATTCCTTTCGAGCGAGCTGGGGGAGGCGGGAAAACGACGCCGGCGATTGTACCGCGCGGCGACCCGTCTTCTAAGGTCAAAAAATCTTCTATCCCATCTTACCAAAGCATTCCATTTTCCGCTACACCGCATTCCATCCGGAAAATCTTGCCTATTTTTCGGAAATTAACGCAAACTGAAACGCCGACTTTGCCGATTATTCCGACGGCGTTGTCCGGGATGACTTGATGGATGCTTGCGCGATGTCCGTATTCTGCCCAAAATGACGCCTAGCGGGAATGGAATCCTTATCATGATGAATACCAAAACACTCGTCGCGGCCGGATCGACATGCCTACGCAAACGCGAGCACGGCGTCCAACGTCGCTGGACCACCCGGCGATTCGCGGCGTTCGCCGTGCTGGCCGCCACGCTGTTGGCCATCGCAGGCTGCAGGGCGGTCGATTTCTACGAAAATCCGTGCCAGCAGCAGGTGCCGCCCGACTGGAAGCCGGCCAAGGAAATCGAAAAGGTTTCGCTGCCGGCGTATCGCGTCGAGCCGCCCGATATTTTGATGATCGAGATGCTCAAAATGGTGCCGCGGCCGCCCTATCGCATTGAAATCTACGACGTGTTGCAAATCCGGGCTATCGGCGCGTTGATCGACCAGCCACTCGACGGCTTCTTCTTGGTCGAGGGCGAGG
>CAZWNM010000072.1:0-7610 GCA_964635765.1 uncultured Planctomycetaceae bacterium
TTGCGAGAAAAACAGCATTTTACCAATATCCCCAGCAGGCCCTCACCCCCGGCCCCTCTCCCAAAGGGAGAGGGGAGGTCGTGGCTTAATCCTAGGAGAGATCCCAATGACCGATTTCCGCACGGAACATGATTCGATGGGCGATGTTCAATTGCCGGCCGAGGCGTATTTCGGGGCGCAAACGCAAAGGGCCGTCGAAAATTTCTCCATCTCCGGCAAAACCATCCCGCCGGAATTGATCCACGCGCTCGGATTGGTCAAATGGGCGGCCGCGAAAGTCAATTGCGACTTCGGCTGGCTCTTCGCCGCCGAAAAAAACAAGCCGGCCGGCGGAACCGGCTTCTCGCTGCCCGACGCCCTGGCTGCCGCGTGCCTCGAAGTGGCCGACGGAAAGTTCGACGACCAATTTCCCGTCGATGTCTTTCAGACCGGCTCGGGCACGTCGAGCAACATGAATGCCAACGAGGTGATTGCCAATCGGGCCATCGAGCTTGCCGGCGGCGATCGGTTTGCGGCCGAGAGAATGATCCATCCGAACGATCACGTCAACCTCGGTCAAAGCACGAATGATATTTTCCCGACCGCCATTCACGTGGCTGTCGCCGTGGCGATTCACGAGCGATTGATTCCCGTGTTGGAGCGTTGCCGCGATATTTTGGACCAGAAGGCCGAGGCGTGGCAAAAGATATTGAAGATCGGCCGGACGCATTTGGCCGACGCCACGCCGCTTTCGCTCGGGCAGGAGATCGGCGGGTTTTCACGCCAGTTTCACCTCTCCGCCGGTCGAGCCGCCACGGCCGTCGATGCCCTGTTGGAATTGCCGGTCGGCGGTACGGCCGTCGGCACGGGCATCAACACGCACGTCGAGTTCGGCCGCCGCGTGTGCCAACTGCTGGCCGAGCAAACCGGCATTCCGTTCTACGAGGCGGTCGATCATTTCGAGGCCAACGCGCAACGCGACGCGCTGGTCGAGTGTCATGGCCAGTTGCGCACGGTTGCCTCGACGCTGTTCAACGTGGCGAACAATATCCGCTGGCTGGCGTCCGGCCCGCGTTGCGGATTTTACGAACTCAAGTTGCCCGACCTTCAGCCGGGCAGTTCGATCATGCCGGGCAAGGTGAATCCGGTGTTGTGCGAAAGCGTGATGCAGGCGGCGGCCCGCGTGTTGGGCAACGATCAGACGGTGGCGATTTGCGGCGCGGCCGGCGGGCAATTTCAACTGAACGTGATGATGCCCCTGCTGGGCGACGTCGTGTTGGAAAGCGTGCGGCTGTTGGCCGGCGCGGCGGCGGCCTTCGCCGATCTCTGCCTAATCGACATGGAAGCAAACCCGGCGGCGTGCGACGCGGCGGTTGAAAAAAGCCTCTCGTTGGTGACGAGCTTGACGCCGATAATCGGCTACGAGCGTGCGGCGGCATTGGCCAAAGAGGCGTTTTCGACCGGCCGGACGATTCGCGAGTTGTGCGTTGAAAAGAAGATTTTGCCCGAGGCCGAGTTGCGTGAGGTGCTCGATCCGTGGCGGATGACGCGGCCGCTGGAGTAAACCGGGCGTGGTGTGCCAAGCAGTGGCACGCGGTAGGCGAGAAATTCACGCTAGCGTTGCTGGCAATACCCCCCCGGCGAGTCCTTCTGCCCGCCGTTCGCACGCTTGACCCATTTCTACACGCGGGATATAATCAGTTCCGTTGTCTGGGACACTCCGATGCACCAGACACGGGGCAAATGGATTTGCCGTTTTTACGTAGGTTCAACGCGAAATGGATTTCGCCGTGATGACCACGCAGGAGTTCATGGTGGCTGGCGGCTCGTTCGATGCGAAAGAGCGGGTCAAGCAGGCGGTCGACATCGTCGATCTCGTCGGCAGCCATATTCAGTTGCGCCGCCAAGGCCGCAACTACGTCGGCCTCTGTCCCTGGCACGACGACTCTCGCCCCAGCCTCCAGGTCAATGCCGAGCGGCAATCGTTCAAGTGCTGGGTGTGCGACATCGGCGGCGACGTTTTCAGTTTCATCATGAAAATGGAGGGCGTTGAGTTCCGCGAGGCCCTGCAAATCTTGGCCGATCGGGCCGGAATTCCGATCGATGAACCTCGGCCGCATCATCACGCCGCATCGTCCGCCGTCGAAACGCCGTCGGGCGAAATCTTATACGATGTTGGCCAGCCCGACGTTGATGCATCGATTCCGCAACAGCAACAGCGGCCCAGCAACGCACAAATCAAACGCACGCTGCTTCAGGCGATGGGCTGGGCGGAAAAACAATATCACGAGTGCCTATTAAACTCGCCGGAGGCCGAGGCTGCCCGCCGATACCTCCAGGAGCGCGGCATCACGGCCGAAAGTATCGAGCAGTTTCACTTGGGTTTTTCGCCGCTCGATCGAGGTTGGATTTTGCAGCACGCCGGGCAAAAAAGCGATGGTGCGAAGCTGGCGCGTCGGGCGAAGATTTTGGAGCAGATCGGCATTCTCATTCGGCCGGAAGAAGGCGGCAGCCCGTTCGATCGTTTTCGCGGCCGGGTGTTGTTTTCCATTCGCGATTCGCAGGGCCGCCCGGTGGGCGTTGGCGGGCGCGTGCTGCCGGAGCTTGGCTCGAAAAGCCCGGCGAAATACGTCAATTCGCCCGAGACGCCGCTGTTTACCAAGAGCAAATTGCTCTACGGCCTCGATCTCGCGCGGGAAACGATGCGCAAAAGCCGCGTGGCGTTGGTCATGGAAGGTTACACCGACGTGATCGTCGCCCATCAGTATGGATTCACGAACGCCGTGGCGGTTTTGGGCACCGCGCTCGGCGAATCGCACGTGCGATTGCTCAAGGCCCACGTCGATCGTATCGTATTGGTGCTCGACGGCGATGAGGCCGGCACGCGGCGGGCGAACGAAGTGTTGGAGCTTTTTATCGCTCAGCAAGCCGACTTGCAGATTCTCACGCTGCCGGAAGACCTTGACCCTTGCGATTATTTGCACAAATATGGGGCCGACGCCTTTCGGGAGCTTTTGGAAACCGGGGCGGTCGATGCGCTCGATCATGCGTTCGAGGCGACCACGCGCGGCATTGATGTCGAGCGCGACGTTCATGGGGTTGGGCAAGCGATCGAGCGGCTGCTTGGCATTGTGGCGAAGGCGCCGCGATTGAGCAGTGCAACGAAGTCGGACGATCGCATTCAAGAGCAAAAAATCCTCCAGCGATTGGCCGCGAAGTTCCGCGTCGACGAAATCGACCTGCGGCGGCGTTTGGCCGCGTTGCGACGGCGAGCATCGACGCGAGCCGCCGGGCCGCGGCCGGGCGGAAATGCGGATGCCGTGCCGTCGGAGCCGACCACGCCCGAGCCGGCCGATCCTTGGGAATTGGCGGTTTTGCAGCTTACCGTTGCCCATCCCGAGTATTTCGAGGAGATTCGCGGCCGGATTTCGGCGGAACACGTAAAAAATACGCAATGCCGGCGGATTTTCGAGGCCGCCTGCAGTCTGGCCGACGAGGGCGTGGCGCCGTCGTTCGATCGGCTGATGTTGGTGTTTGAGGAACCGGCGATCCAGAGTATATTGGTTGGAATCGACGAGACGGCCGAGGCGAAGAATCAAGCGTCGGCCGATCCCGCCGTGTTGTTGAACGGTTTGCACGAAACCCTTCAACGCAAGGAATTGGAGCGACAGCGGCCCAGCCAAATCGGGGCGTTGCGCGAAGGAAGTTTGGATGACGCCCAACAGGCCGCACTGTTGGACGCCATCATGCAACAGCGGCGAACGAAGCCGTGAAATGAAACGATAATTCACCACGGAGACACGGAGGACACGGAGAGAACAACGAGAGAAGATTAAGAGGGAGCCGCGAATGAACGCGGATGAACGCAAATTGTTGGAACAGTAATCTTCGCTAATCAACACTAATAAAAATTGATTAGCGGAGATTAGTGAAAATTAGCGTTCTATTTTCAAATATCTAATTTGTGATTTCCTCCATTCCGTCTCCGTGTTCTCCGCGTCTCCGTGGTGCAATTTTTCGGTTTATTTTCTGGATGATTTCGCTGCTGTTGCCGGTGCGTAACGGCAAGGCACTTCCTGCTCACGGATGGGCGTGGATGTCTTGGACCGCGAGAATCCTTTTGTTACCCAGCGCGCAGGATGCGCGGAAGGAGCAATACGGTGGACCTTTTCGATAAGGATTTGCAGGAATTGGTCGCCCGGGGGAAATCGCAAGGCTATCTTACTTACGACGAAGTGAATAGCTATCTCCCCGACGAAGAAGTCAATCCCGACAAGCTCGATAACTTGTTGATCGCCTTGGAGGAAGAAGGCGTCGACTTAGTGAACGAGCCGCCGACGCCGGAGTTTTACGGCGCGGGCGATTTTTCCGACGCCGACGATGAAACGGCCGAACGGCTTGCCAAGGGCGAAGTGCCCTCGACGCCGGTCGATCTTCCGCCGTTGCCCGGCGACGCGTCGAAGTTCAGCAGCGATCCGATCCGCATGTATTTGAGCCAAATGGCGGAAATTCCGCTGTTGGAGCGGTCGGAGGAAATCGCGCTCGCCAAAAAAATCGAGGTGACACGAAAGCAATTTCGCCGCACGGTCATTGGTTGCGCCATGGCGATGCGAGCGACGGTGTCCGCGCTGGCGAATGTGCATGAAGGCTCGCTGCCGTTCGACCGCACGATCAAGGTTTCGTTGACCGAGCGGCTCACGAAGGCGCAGATCATCGCTCGAATGCCGCACAATTTGCAGACGATCTCCCGTCTGATGGAAGAAAACCAGAAAGACTTCAACGCGATGATGAGCCGGCGGCTGTCGGCGGAAGCGCGGCTGGAACTGCGGAAGCGATTCATCCGGCGGCGTCGGAAAATGCTGACGCTGATCGAAGAATTGAGCCTTCGCACCCGGCGCATTCAAGCGATGATGCGGCAGATGGACGAAACGCTCGCTCGGATGGACGCCATCCGGCGTCAGCTTCGTTTGCTGCTGAATAACCCGGCCACGCTGGAAAAACGTCGGATGCTGCGCCGCGAGCTGCGCGACCTGATGGCGTTGGCCCAAGACACGCCGAAAAGCCTTCGCAACCGTTGCGAGGCCATGCGGCGGCAGCTTAAGGCTTACGAGCAGGTCAAACGCGAGTTGTCGGGCGGAAATCTGCGGCTGGTGGTCTCGATCGCCAAAAAATACCGCAATCGGGGGTTGAGCTTCCTCGATCTCATCCAGGAAGGCAACACCGGGCTGATGCGTGCAGTGGATAAATACGAATATCGCCGCGGTTTCAAGTTCTCCACTTACGCCACATGGTGGATTCGGCAGGCGATTACCAGGGCGATTGCCGACCAAGCCCGAACCATCCGGGTGCCGGTCCACATGATCGATATTTTGGGGAAATTGCGAAATGTATCGAAGCGGCTCTTGCAAGAAATGGGCCGAGAGCCTACAACCGAGGAAGTCGCCGCGGCGTCGGGCTTTTCGATCGACGAAACCCGGCGCGTGTTGGCGATGGGTCGCCAGCCGGTAAGCCTTGACCGCCCGGTCGGCGAGAGCGAAGATAGTAGTTTTGGGGAATTCATCGAGGACGGTGGATTGCCCCGGCCCGACAAAGCCGCCAGCAATGAATTGCTCCGTGAAAAGATTGAAGCCCTGCTCAAAACGCTTACGTACCGCGAACGCGAGATCATTCGCCTGCGGTACGGCTTGGGCGACGGCTACACCTACACGCTGGAAGAAGTCGGACGCATCTTCAAGGTCACGCGCGAGCGCGTCCGTCAGATTGAAGCCAAGGCGGTCAAAAAGCTGCAACATCCCGTTCGCAGCGGGCAGCTCGCGGGCTTCCTCGATCACTCGCCCAACTGCTACCAGCCGGACGATTTCGATCCGGCGGTCGATTATGAGCGCGCGGCCGGCGATTATGAGCGGGCGGCCGGTTAACGCCGGCTGTTCGAGCCACGAGCCCACGGGTCGCCTCCCGTGGGCTTTTTTGTTTCTTGACCCTTTTAACCCCTAAGATTGTCATGGCATTCGATACCTCCAAGATCAGCACGTCCGTGCTTCGCGTTTTGCATCGCCTTCAACGTCAACTGACCGACTTGCGCGAGCGGCTCGACCGCGGCCCGCGCCAAATCCACGCGGCCGAGGCGAATATCCGCCGTTGCGAGGAAGAGGCGGCGAAAACCAAGGAAGAGGCCAAGACGATGCGGTTGGCCGCCGACAAAAAACAATTGCAGCTGAAAGCGAACGAGGATAAGGTGAAGGACTTGCGGAACAAGCTCAACACCGCCACGAACAACCGCGAATATCAGATTCTGCGCGAGCAGATCGCCGCCGACGAAATGGCCAACAGCGTTTTGGCCGACGAAATCCTCGAGGCGTTCGAAAAAGCCGACGATTTCCAGAAAAACATCGCCGACGCGGAGCAGATTTTGGCCGCCGCAAAGAAAAAGACCGAAGAGATTCACGCCGACGTGGCAAGGGTGGAACCAACGCTACGGGCCGACTTGGGCCGGATCGAGGCCGAGTTGCAGACGCACGAAGCGACGTTGCCCAACGATCTTGGCGAGTTGTACAATCGCATCGTGCGGTCGCGCGGCGAAGACGCCTTGGCCGTGGTTGAGGGGCAATGCTGCGGCGGCTGCCATCAGCAACTTCCGTTGAATCACTGCGCAAACGTAATGCTCGGCAAGCCGGTGTTGTGCAAGAGTTGCGGCCGGCTGCTCTATTTGCCGGAAGGCGAGGAGCGTAAGGCGAAGGAAGAAGAGGAAGAGGAGTAGGGGGGAACGAAGATTAAAGATTGGAGATTGAAAAACGAAAGGCCGCTTGTGTCGCAAGCCAGGAAGTTTTCAGTGATCCGTGGTCAGTTTTCAGTTCCCTGGCCCCCCGTCCCTCGCCCCACGCTTCACCGCCACTCCAATATCTGAAAAAGATTGCTGTATTGATCGGTCCAGAGCGGTCCCTGGGAATCGCGGGACGTCCACGGTTCGGCGGTCTTGAAATGCGAACGCAAAAACTCGCCGCTTTCGGCCACCAGCACCCAGGTGCTGGGATGCACCAACTGCGACTCGTCGCCCTCGTCTTCGATCAATGCGGCGTGCATTCCGCAATCCTCGGCCAGCCGCCGCACCACCGGCCCGAGCCGCAAATAGTTGTTCGACACATGAAACGCGATGATGCCGCCCGGCGCCATGTGCCCGCGATACACGGCCAACGCCTCACGGGTCATCAGATGCACCGGGATCGAATCGCCGCTGAAAGCATCGACCGCCAACACATCGAACTTCTGCGGCTTCTGTTGCAATTCCGATTCGAGCGACAGTCGGGCGTCGCCCAAAACCACCTCGCATCGGCCGCGGCATTTGGATAGATAGGTGAAATAGCGACGCGCCAACCGCTCCACCTCGGGATTGATTTCGTAGAAGCGGATCACGTCGCCGGGCCGGGCGTACGCGGCCAGCGTGCCGATACCCAGTCCGATCGCGCCGATGCGCGTCGGCTTCCGCTGCCCTTCGGTTTGGAGGCAGAGAATGGCGAGTCCGACGCCGCTTTTTTCGCCGTAGTACGAAGTCGGCTGCGCGGCCAAGGCCGGATCGGCGAACTGACGCCCGTGCGTGATTCGCCCGTTCATCAAGCGAAATTCGTAGGGATCAC